>DAIMMR010000295.1:0-5030 GCA_036720575.1 Clostridium sp. | reverse complement strand
GCAACTGACTTGTAATCAGTAGGTCGTGGGTTCGATTCCTACTGCCAGCACCAAATGCGGAGGAATTCCCGAGTGGCCAAAGGGGGCAGACTGTAAATCTGTTGTCAGTGACTTCGATGGTTCGAATCCATCTTCCTCCACCATATATATAAAAGGTACTTTTAGGTGCTTTTTATTTTATAAAAATTTTATAATCTTAATAGATCAAAAATTAAATTATAGCTCTTATCAAGAGAGGTGGAGGGAACAAGGCCCTATGAAACCCGGCAACCAGTGAAAATCACCAAGGTGCCAATTCCTGCAGAGTTCTGCAAGATAAGAGAGTAGTTAAGTTATTTAACCTCTTCTTATCGAAGAGGTTTTTTTAATTAGCATGCCACTTTGGGCATTTCGGTTTATATTGCGAATATAAGATTTAAATTAGCATTTAATGCAATAGAATTAGTTTATTTACTGTAAGAAAAATATGTTTTTACATGGGAGGTATAGAAAATGAGAAAACTATTTACATCTGAATCGGTTACAGAAGGCCATCCAGATAAAATGTGTGATCAGATTTCAGATGCTATCTTAGATGCCATACTGGAGCAAGATCCTTATGGAAGAGTAGCATGTGAAACTGCAACTACCACAGGTATGATTTTGGTTATGGGTGAGATATCTACCAATTGTTATATTGATATTTCAAAAATAGTTAGAAATACTGTAAGAGAAATAGGATATACTAGAGCTAAATATGGATTTGACTGCGATACTTGTTCAGTAATAAGTTCAATTGATGAACAATCATCGGATATAGCTATGGGGGTTGATAAAGCTTTAGAAGCTAAGGAAGGTGAAATGGAAGCCATAGAAGCTATAGGTGCTGGAGATCAGGGTATGATGTTTGGATTTGCTACAAATGAAACTCCAGAATATATGCCTATGCCAATAAGTCTTGCTCACAAACTTGCAAAGAGATTAGCACAGGTTAGAAAAGATAAAATTTTAGATTATCTAAGACCAGATGGGAAAACTCAAGTTACTATAGAATATGAAGACAATAAACCACTTAGAGTTGATACCATAGTAGTATCTACTCAACATGATGAAATGGTAACTAGAAGACAAATTGAAACAGATATAATAAATAATGTAATAAGGCCTGTTGTACCACGAGAATTTTTAGATTATAAAACTAAGTATTTGATAAATCCTACAGGAAGATTTGTTGTTGGAGGTCCTCAGGGAGACTCTGGACTTACAGGAAGAAAGATAATAGTAGATACCTACGGCGGTTATGGAAGACATGGCGGCGGCGCTTTTTCTGGTAAAGATCCAACCAAGGTTGATAGATCTGCTGCTTATGCTGCAAGATGGGTAGCAAAAAATTTAGTAGCTGCAGGTATTGCAGATAAGTTAGAAATACAACTTGCTTATGCTATTGGTGTAGCAAAGCCTGTATCTATAACTGTAGATACTTTTGGTACAGGAAATATATCGGAAGAAAAAATAGTAGATATAGTAAATAAGGTATTTGATTTGAGACCAGCTGCTATAATAAAAGATTTAAATCTCAGAAGACCTATATACAGACAAGTTGCAGCTTATGGGCATTTTGGAAGAACTGATATTGATGTACCTTGGGAAAGATTAGATAAGGTTGAAGAAATAAAAAAATATATGTAAGTAATGAAAAGTTCTATATTGTAATATGATATAGAGCTTTTTTAGTATGTTGGATTAAGATAAAGTTTAATGTGGTATAATTATTTATAAATATATGATTTTGTTTGCAAATAGGAGTAGGAGAGATTCTATGCAAGAATTACAGGGAATTGTAGATAGTATAATATTTCAAAATAAAGATAATGGGTATGTAGTTGCTAAAATAAGAGAAAATAAAGATGTAGTAACTATAGTAGGATGTATACCTAATATAATTGAAGGACAAAATTTGAAGGCTGTAGGGGAATGGGTTCTTCATCCTCAGTTTGGAAATCAATTTAAGGTTCAGGCTTTTGAAGAGATAATACCTAACACTACTATTGGCATAGAGAGATATTTGGCCTCTGGAATAATATCAGGAATAGGTCCTGTAACAGCAAAGAAAATAGTAGAGAAGTTTGGTGAAAATACCCTTCAAATATTGGATAATAATATAGGAAGACTAAAAGAAATAGAAGGTATAGGAGCAAAAAAAATAGCTTTAATAGAGGAATCCTATTCTAAACAAAATGAAGTGAGAAATATAATGATATTTTTGCAAACTTACGGAATAACTCCCAGCCAGTGTGTTAAAATACATAAAAAATTTGGAGCAGATTCTATAAGTATTGTGAAAGAAAATCCATACACACTTACAGAAGAAATAAGTGGTATAGGTTTTAAAACGGCAGATAAAATAGCAAGAAGCCTTGGAATAGAGAATAATTCTCCATTTAGAATACAAAGTGGAATAAGATATTTGGTGAATAAGTTTTGTAGCTTGGGAAATACTTATATGCCTATAGACAACCTTATAAAAGAAGGTGTTGACATACTTCATATAACTCAAAAAGAACTGGAAGAAAACATATATGAAAGTTCTGTAAATGGAAAGATAAAATTGGAGAAGTGGGAAGATAAAGTATGTGTATTTTCTATGACCTATTATTATTGTGAATTGAGTGTAACTAGAAAAATATTGATGTTAGCTTTCACTAAATATAAGGATATGAATTTTAATATAGATAAAGAGATAGAAAATTTTGAGAAGGAAAATAATATGAATTTTGCTGTTTCTCAAAAAGAAGCTATTAGAGGAGCAGTTGAAAATGGAGTGGAGATAATAACAGGAGGTCCTGGAACAGGTAAAACTACAATAATTAATTGCATAATTAGATTATTTGAAAAAGCAAAGCTTAAAGTTTTAATGGGTGCTCCCACGGGAAGGGCAGCAAAGAGAATGTCAGAATCTACAAAACGAGAAGCAAAGACTATACATAGACTTCTTGAAATGGGAGTGGGAAGTGATGAAGAAGCTCTATTTTTCTCAAGAGGAGAGCAATCACCACTACAATGCGATGTAGTTATTATAGATGAAGCTTCTATGATAGATATAGTTCTCATGAATAACTTATTAAAAGCTGTCTCTATGGGAACTAGGTTAATAATAGTAGGGGATGCAGAGCAGCTTCCATCTGTAGGACCTGGAAATGTGCTCAGAGACTTCATAGACAGTAAATGTATTAAAGTAGTTAGATTAAAAGAGATATTTAGGCAATCAAAAGAGAGTATGATTATAGTTAATGCCCATAAGATAAATTCTGGAGAAATGCCCATTTTAAACAAAAAGAATAAGGATTTTTATTTTATAAGATGTCAGAATCCTTCGGATATATTAGACACATTGGTAGGATTAATAGATAAAAGGTTACCAAGTTTTAATAGTAGTTGGAATAAAATAGAGGATATTCAAATACTATCTCCTATGAGAAAGGGAATTTTGGGAGTATCAAATTTAAATAAAAAACTTCAGCAAGTTCTAAATCCTAAAAGCCCCAATAAGAGAGAAAAAAAGTTTAGAGACATGACTTTTAGGGTAGGAGATAAAGTGATGCAGATTAAAAATAATTATACTTTAAAATGGCAAGGTATTTCAGAAGAAAACAAGGAAAGTGGTATGGGTGTTTTTAATGGTGACTTTGGATATATAGAAGATATAGATGAAGAAAAAAATAGAGTGACAGTTGTGTTTGATGAAGAAAAAAGAGTTGTATATGATAGTATGTACTTAGATGAGTTGGATTTATCTTACGCAATAACCATACATAAAAGCCAGGGGAGTGAATTTCCGGTAATTATTATACCTATGTTTATGGGCCCGCCGATGCTTATGAATAGAAATTTATTGTATACGGCTATAACTAGGGCAAAACAGATGGTAATACTTGTGGGGAGTTTAAAAGCCTTAAGTTTTATGATAAATAATAATAAAAGCTTTGAAAGGTATTCGTTATTAAAATATAGAATAATGGATATAATGGAGAGTGAAACAAATGCTACTGTGGAATGAAGCATGTCTTATTAATGAGAGAAAAAAAATAAGTGAGAATATAGTAAAATGGAGCGGTACTAAAGATACTTTTTTAAACTGCATCTCGGTTCCTTACAATTCTACTGAAATTTTTATGGAAGTTATTGAAAAATACATAAGACAAAATAGAAATATCATTTATATTACTAATGAAAAAATGGGTAATGTGGATATAATAAAAAATATAAAAAAGTATACACATTTTATGGATTATTGCTATGTAAAAGAATGTAAAAGCAATTTAAATTGTAAATTGCAGATATGTAATTTTGAAAATGCGGCAAAATTGGAAGATAAGTTTGAATTAGTCATATATGATGATATAAGTAGTTTTTCATTATACAATAAGTATGAGATATGCAAATTAATTAGCAAATTAACCCATAAGGATAGTAAGGTTATAATATATTCTATAGAAAGTATAGTTGAAAATGGTAAAAAGGTATTTTTGCCTGCTAAAAATGAAGGATTAATAATCGAACCCAGGAGTATACTTACTAGACTGAATATGAATAAAGAAATGCCTTTTTTGGTATACGATTATTTAAAATGGTCAATAAGTATAGGTAAGAAGATAATAATATATGTACCCAGCGAATATAAAATAGATAAGGTAGCTTCATATATGCATAAATATTGTAAAAGTTTAGTACAAGATATAGTATGTTTTGCTAACGGGGAATCGAATAAGAAATTGATATATAAGTTTTTACAGACCAAAAACTCAATATTAATAACTAACTGTTTTGAAGAAACTGTATTAAATGCAAAAAATTCAGAATTAATAGTATATTTTGCGGATGATGTTAACTTTACTTATAAAGAATTTGTTTATTTGTGTGGAAGCGTTGGAAGAGGTGAAAAAGATTTAAAAGAGGAGGTTATACTGGTTTCTAATATAGAGACAGAAGAGATTGAGAAAGCAAAGAGTATAACTAGCAATTTTAATAGGGAAGCATGGAACATGGGATTA
>DAIMMR010000294.1:0-5038 GCA_036720575.1 Clostridium sp. | reverse complement strand
ATTGAAATATTATAATCCATATGTTTGCATGGTATTAATACCGCTGCTGTCTTGCAATTATTAATAGGTAAACGGACTGGTTTAAGTTTACTTGTATCCTTAGTACTTATGCTCTTTTTATAAGCAATTCCCATATTATCTGCCTTATTTCTAATAGACTTTACAATGTCTCTATTAAATATAGACTCTTCCATATTAAAAGGTATCACTGGTCCTCCTGTAAGTTCATTTGTTTTTAAATATTCCGGTACACCTTCCCCATCAGTACTATTTATAGTATCTAAATCTATCATTATATCAGGCTTAACATTGTAAGCTGCAGTATAAATTCCTCTTTTATCTATATTTCCCTGGACATAAAACATTCCATATAAATTACACTCATATTTTTCCTTTAATAATTCTAAAAGTATGGAACATCCTATTCTATTATCTAAAGCCTTACCTTTTACCAAATTGTCTCCAAAATTAGAAAAACTATTGTCGAATACTACAAAATCTCCAAGTAAAACAATCTTCCTGCACTCATCTTTACTTGAGGCTCCAATATCTATACACATATCATCATAGGATATATTTTTATTCCTTTCACTTTTGTCCTGAAGATGTATTGGTTTTATGCCTATAACACCGTGTACTTTTTTGTTTCCAATTAAAACAGTTTTACAAGGCAGCGCATCTTTCTCCATTTTGCCTAAAGTTGAAAATTTTAGAGTTCCATCATCATTATAAGATGTAATTATAAGACCTCTCTCATCCATATGAGAGGCTATCATTATTTTAGGTGAAGAATTATCATTACCGTCACTATGAACTATAACATTTCCCATTCTATCTACAGTTACATTATCAGTAAAAGTATACAATTCCTCTTTTATTACCTCTCTAATTTCTTCTTCGTAACCAGAAGGTCCTATACATTTAGATAGTTTTTCTAAAAGCAAAATAATCCCTCCAATTCATCCTCTTTTAACTCTTGAATAAACCTAGCCAAAAGTCTTCCCGTGTTTTTAATATCTTTCAAATTAACCACTTCTACAGAAGTATGCATATACTTTATAGGAATAGATATAAGAAGTGTAGGTATTCCCCCTTCTGCAGTTTGAATATCCCAAGCATCAGTTCCTGTGTTTCCCGGCTCAACTTCAATTTGATAGGGAATATTATATTTATCTGCAGTTTGTATTATCCTGTTTTTAATTTTAGTATGTATATTAGGGCCTATACATATAACTGGTCCTGCTCCCAGCTTATTTTCCCTATCGCTATCCCCTAAAGTTCCACCATCAAAAGTAACATCAAGTGCTATACCTATATCAGGTTTAACTTCATAACTTGCCATTTTGGCCCCTCTATGTCCTACTTCCTCCTGACATGAACATACAAAATAAACATTTAAATCTGGATTTACATTTTTAAGTTCTTCCGCACAAACATACATGGCAAAAATGCTAGCTCTGTTATCTATTGACTTACAACTTACATTGTCATTTAAAAGCTCTACCATTTTTCTATCTAAAGTAATATAATCTCCTACTTTAATTAAACTTCTTAACTTTTCTGTACAAAAGCCAGTTTCTATATACAGGTTTTCCATGCTAACTTTATTTTTTTGTTTACCACTATAATCATATTTTAACGCCACAACTCCAAATACATTTTCTTTTCCATGAATGATAACTTCTTGAGCAACAAGACTTTTGGCATCTATTCCTAATCCTTTAAATTTTATGAAACCTTCTTTTGTTATTTCTTTTACCATTAAAAAAATTTCATCTGCATGAGACATTATCATTAATTTGCTAGAAGTTTTGCCCTCTTTATGTATATACATATTATTGAGTTTACTTATAGTTATATCTCCAAATTGTTTAAAATTATCTTCTATAATAGAATACAGCCAATCTTCTCTACCACTTGGTGCATGAGCTTCGCATATTTCTTTGAATAAATCTAAGTTCTCCATTTTTACCTCCAATCAAATACACTGATAATTTAATTACACATTAGTTATCATATATTCTGCAGCTAACTTTATAACCTACCATAATCCAATTATAGCATACATATAAATAAAAGTTTTCACTTAGAAACTTTATGCAAAATCTCATTTATATATTAATATAAATTATGCTTTAAATTTTAAATATAAGAAGGTACTCATGTTGCATTTACCAAGTTATATTACTAAAAAAATGATACTTTATTTTGAAATGGACTAATTTTAGACTTGACTTTAAACTATGGTTTAAGGTTTATAATTAAAAAAATTAATAATTTTCTAAATTAGAAGCTAATTGGAGGTGATTTTGGTAAATTTCACAGTTAATAGTTTGAATAATATACCATAATTAAATTATTGTGAGGAGCAGTGCAAATAATGATGAAGAAAAAATTTTTAAGTCTTATCAGTTCACTTTTTATTATTCTTTTCGGTTTATCTGGATGTGGAACTAATCCAGCAACAACATCAACATCTTTAAAAAACAAGCCTCAGATATCACAAATTTATGCTTTCGGGGATAGTTATTCCGATAACGGTAATGGAAGTATGAAAATAAGCAAAGAAATCATGAATCTTCCCAAGCCAATCACTGGGTCTAGTATCTTACCATCTGACCCTAAAAATAAATTATATTGGAATGGACGTTGGTCTAATGGCCCTACGGCAGTGGAAGTCTTATCTGCTGACCTGCATGTTAAGCTGACAGATTATGCAGTTGGCGGTGCTACAAGCGGTAAAAATAACTATTATGATTGGATCAATAAGTATAAAAATACTGGAGTTTTGGCACAAGAGGATTGGTTTAAGAAAAGTTTAGCTGGACAAAAAGCCGACCCCAATGCTCTCTATTTTATTTTTGTTTCAGCTAATGACTATTTTCAACATATGGATTTTAATATGCCAGGTACAATCAAAGAATTATCAAAGCAAACTGACCAAAACATTGAAACTACAGTAAAAGAGCTGTCAGCTTTAGGTGCTAAAAATTTCATGGTTGTTAGTTCTACAGATTTATCAGCTGTACCATGGGTAGTTATTAATTCCCAAACTAGTTCAGCTAAAGAATATACTGCAGACGTAAATACTGAGTTACCCAAAGACCTAAAAAATCTGGACACTACCTTGAATATAAAAATAACTTTTTTTGATCATACAGCGGTTAGTAAGAAGATTAGATCTAATCCAATCAAATATGGAATTAAAGAAGCCAATAAATCTTTTGAAAGAACGTATCCTAATATCATAGTTGGTAAAGATAATCCAAATGAACACTATTTCTGGGATGAATGGCATCCAACCAAAACAGTACATAAAATTGTTGGCGATGAGATGGCCAAAGAGATTAAATAATAAGATAATGAAGGGGCTGTTGCACTAAAAAATTAGTGTACAGCTCTTTTTGTTAACAAAAAATACAATTCCTGGGCTAAATATTCTAGGAAAATATGTAAAATATTTTTACGCAACTAAAAAACTTAACACAAAAAAATTATACTATTTCTGGTAGGCTACTAAATATTGCATACATAATTCCAAAAGATGATTCTGTGAGGTTGTTAAGTCACATTGTAGAAGAGATGGATTTAACAGAATTGTATCAGGAAAAATTGTGTGACCCCAAGACATAAGCTTAAGATTATGCTTTATGCTTACATGAACCATTATTACTCCACACGTAAAATGGATAAAATCCCTAACCTTATTTTACAGGCAGGAGAAAATTTTGTCACTAAGATTTTATATAAAAATAAAGTTAAAATTAAACATTTTAACTTTATTTTTATATAATTGGTAGGAATATCCTAGTCACATAATTTTGTTCATTATCAGTACTCCAAGGATCTATTAAATATTTTTCAATTGCTGAACCTTGCAAAACAATATTATTTTCATAGCACCATTTTACTAGTCTTAAATATGTAAGATTTATATCGGAATATTTGCCAATATGTATAGTGGAAACTGCTTTAACATCTCCAAAATTAACAATTAATTCAGGTAGGAAGGATTCATTATAAATTGGGACATAAATTTTAATCTCTTTAAAAGTTTCTCCTATTCTTTCAACATAATTATCATATATTAAGAAAACTGGACCTGCACAGTACAGATTGTATTTTTCAGAGGTGTTAACTATGTGTTTATTAATAATTACATCATTATAATCACTGTATCCTTGATCCGTATCTAAAATAAATTTAGCTGTAACTACCTTATACTTTGGTATTTTAATAATTTTGATTTTCGGTTTTACAGAATCAAAAGCACTCGATAAATAACTTATTCCTTCAGTTAATAATTGATTCCATTCCCTAACAGCCTGATACTTTCTAAGTGAGATTTGAATATCATTCTCAATTTCTTTTAATTTACCAGTAAAATGCTTATTCATCTCAATAAGGTCAGATCTAGGTAAGAGGTCCTTAATTTCATTTAAGGTAAATCCTAATCGTTTGTAGTATTTTATCATTAAAATCAAAAGGATTTTTTTCTTAGAGTAATATCTATAATTAGTTTTTGAACATATTTTATCCGGTTTCAAAATACCAATTTTATCATAATATCTTAAAGTAACAGTAGAAATCTCACAAATTTCAGCTAATTCCCCAATTAGATAATAGTTCTGAAGTTTAAGCATTAATTATTATCACCCCCATGAAAAACAAATACAGCCAATTCCTCTTAATTATGTGAATATTGTGTGAATTCTAAATTACAAAATAATCGGTGTAAAACCTTTACATTTAAAAATTAAGACTACCATTAGATGTTACTTGTATGGTCACTCTCTATATTATCTTAAACAACAAAAAACACTTCAGATAAATACTAAAGTGCTTTTTTGGTGGCTCACCGGGGAATCGAACCCCGGACAACATGATTAAAAGTCATGTGCTCTACCAACTGAGCTAGTGAACCATATTACCTGGCAGCGACCTGCTCTCCCACAGGGCTTCCCCTGCAGTACCATTGGCACTCTGAAGCTTAACCTTCCTGTTCGGTATGGATAGGGGTGTTACCTTCACGTCATTA
>DAIMMR010000293.1:0-5039 GCA_036720575.1 Clostridium sp. | reverse complement strand
GTGAATCAGAAGAAGAATGCAAAAATTTAGGTAAGGAATTGGCTTCCTGCTAAAACATATATTGTTTAATATATTATATAAAAAGCATTTACGCAGCTGTAAATGCTTTTTTAAGAATAAATATTTAAATTTATTAAAATAAGCTTGAAACTTTATTCTGTATGAGTTATAACTATACATCAAAATATTATTTGGAGGTATAGTTATGGATAAGGATTTTGAAGATACTATTAAATATTTTATGGAAAGGAGAATAAGTAAAACCTTATTAAATTTGAAAAATGATTCAAAGTATAATGAATTAAAAATCAAATCAAGAAATATTGAAAATAAAATTATGAATAAATTGAATTCAGAAGAACGAAGTCTATTTATAAAACATGAAGATATTTTAGATGAACAATTAGACATTGCCATGGCAAAAATATATAAAGCTGGTTTTGAAGATTCTATTAAAGTTATAGATGCAATTAAAAATATTAAACACATGAAGCTATAATGGTTTGGAAGAGCTCTTTATAGCTCTTTTTAGTTTTCTCCTAGAAGAAGCCAGTTCAAACTTATATTAAGGGCTTTTGCTATTCCTACTATTTCATAATCTGCAACAAATCTATTTCCAGATTCTATTCTTGATATGGAAATTCTGTCAAGTTTAATATTCATAAGTTCGAGTTTTGCGGATAGATTGTCTTGAGTTAAAGGAGGATTATGGGATAACCTAGCTTGTTTTACTCTTACCCCCACTATATTCTTGTTTCCATAGTACCAGTATATTTTCAATAATCTTTCCTCCTAAGTTTAAAATACAATTATAATAATTGATTCTACATTCTTAAAATGCTATAATGTTGCTAAAGATGAACATAAAGGGCATATTTAGCATATTTATGTAATAATTTGTAAATTGATTTTAAATAATATCCGATAATATTAAAGATATTTTATTGAATTAATTATTGTATCAGCAATAATAGCATATGTTATTTAAATGATTTTCAAACTATTCTGTAAACGCTTTTTCAAGTTTAACTTTGAATAATAACATTAAAAGTTTTTTAGCTTAAATTTTATGGGGGGGGTACAATGAATCTTTTTAAAAATGTCAGGGTTGGAGTAAGGATTGTTTTATCTTTTATAATAATATCACTGCTAATTATCTTAGTAAGTGTTATGAGTATGTATGCACTTAGGGTAGTAAATACTAATTCAAGAAGTATGTACCATACTAATTTTAAAAGTATATACATATTATCAAATATCAAGGAAAATTTAATGCAAAGCAATACGGATTTATTAAAATTATCATATCAGAAAGACACTTCACAAGTAATTCAAATCAAAAATGATTTGAATAATACTAGAGTTAATGATGAAAAATACAGTTCACAATTTGAAAAAATATCTAAGAGTCAGAAAGAAAAAAATCTATGGATAAATTATAATAAGCAACTTGATACTTATAGAAGTGCCAGACAAAGTGTAATAAATTTAGCACAACATGGAAAATATTCTGAAGCACAATCAACTTTTGTTAATAGAATAAATCCTATAATAGAAAGTATGAATAAAAATATTAATCAATTAATTGATATCAGTGATAATACTGCTAATAATTCCTATTTAAACAATTCTTCAGTATATTATAAAAACAATATAAATATGATGATCATCATGGTAATAGGAATATTACTGGCAATAGGAATAGGAATTTTGATTTCAAAAGATATAAATAAATCATTAATACAGATTGTGGAAATATCAAAAAATTTGGCAGAATATGATTTTTCCCACGAATACAAGATAGACAGGGAAGATGAATTTGGAGAAGCCAAAAAGGAACTTGTTAAAGCTCAAGAAAATATAAGGCAACTTGTAAAAACCATTTTAAATGATTCTCAGAATATGAGTTCCGCCAGTGAGGAACTTTATTCTACAGTAGAAGAGCTTACTTCAAAATTTGAGGAAATAAACAGTTCCACAGTTTCCATATCAGAGGATGTTCAGGATAGTGGTGCCTCTTCAGAAGAAATTAGTGCCTCTATTCAGGAAGTTGATTCCAGTGTTAATGAACTTTCTCATGAAGCTGATGATGGAAATAATAAGTCCCAGGATACTAAACTCAGTGCTGTTGAGGTAAAAAAAGAAGTTAAAGATTCTATAGAAAAAATTAAGAACTTAAGCACTAAGAAAAATGAAACAATATTGAAAGCAATAGAAGAAGGTAAAATAGTTGAAGAGATAAAAGTTATGGCAAATACTATTGCATCAATTGCAGAACAGACTAATCTTCTGGCATTGAATGCGGCTATAGAGGCTTCAAGAGCAGGTGAAAATGGAAAGGGATTTCAGGTAGTAGCAGGAGAAGTTAGGAAACTTGCAGAACAATCACAGCAAGCAGTAAGTGGAATACAAGTTACCATTTCAAAAGTTCAGAATGCATTTAACAATCTTTCGAAAAGCAGTAGGGATGTATTAAATTTTATTAATGATGATGTGAGTTCACAACTTAAATCTTTCCAAAATATTGGAAATAAATATTATGATGATGCTGATTTTATAAGCAGTATGTCTGAGAAGATTTCTTCTATGTCCCAGCAGATTACGGCCACTATAGGTCAGGTTAGTCAGGCGGTTCAAAGCACAGCTGGAGTGGTACAAAATGCTTCACAGAATATAGAAACTATAAAATCCAGTATTGATGAAGCATCCAAAGGAATGGTTCAGATATCTGAAACTGCACAGGGTCAGACAGAAATGGCAGAGAATCTTAGTATGATGATTCAAAAATTTAAAATTTAAATAGTCTGATTAATCATTGGGAAGATCATTTGAGTCTTCCCTTTGCAGTTACGTGATCAACGGATATTTTTATTATGTTTGTTCTTGAAACAGCCTTGTCTATATAGATACTACCCTCCTTTTTGAACTCTGGAGAATACTTTTGTATAAATCCATATAGAACTTTTTTCTTTTCATCATCGTCTGATATGAAAGAAGCCTTTCCAAAAGCTACAGCACTTTTATACTTGGTGGTAAATTTACTTGGAATTATCTCTGTCTTTCCAACTACACAAAAGCAAACTTTATTGTTGAAGTTTATATTGTCGATTTTATTTCCTTCAAATGCACAGTGAAAATATATGCTATTGTTTAAATATACATAGTTAAGGGGAATAGCATAGGAGTAATTATTTTCTCCTGTAGTTGCCAAAATTCCATATTCACCACTATTCAATATATCTTTGATAGTATCATTGTCTAATTGTCTTTCAGATTTTCTCATATTTTTAAACACAATATAGTTATCACTTCCTATAATTAATTATTTAAGTATTAGAATATATTCTATCATATTTTTGTTTATTTTAACATCATAAAAAATTTTATATATTGTTTATAAATTGATACTTTTATTGTTGGTAAATGTAGTATATTATATTATTGAAAATGCTGATATAATTATATTAAAATTAGAAAGGGAGTTTTGAATATGAAATTAAAGATGGGTATAAGTAAACTATTGACAGTATTTATGGCATTGACTATAGTAATATCTATAGCTGGAAATAGAGTATATGCTGATTCCTATAAAGTTGTTACATTGGGAGGAAATCTTACAAGCAGTCAGAAAGAAGATATGCTTAAGTATTTTGGAGTCAATAGACAGGATGCAGATGTTATAGAAGTAAATATTGATGAAGAAAAAAAGTATTTAAGTGATGTAGCCAGCAGTGATCAAATTGGCACAAAATCGATATCCTGTGCTTATGTAGAGCCAACTACAAGTGGAGGATTAAATGTATCCACCAATAATATATCATGGGTAAGCAGCAGCATGATAAAAAATGCATTGATTACCGCAGGAGTCAAGAATGCAAATGTAAAGGCGGCGGCTCCATTTACTGTATCAGGTACTGCAGCTCTTACGGGAATCTTAAAAGGATATGAAACCAGCAGTTCAGGTAGTAAAATCGATGAAAACAAGAAAAAAGTTGCAAACGACGAATTGATGACTACAGGAGATATTGGTGACAAAATAGGAAAAGATAAGGCAGCAGGACTTATGAATGACATCAAGAAACAGGTTGTTCAAGATAAGCCTAAAACTGAAGCAGGAGTAAAAAAGATAGTTGAGAATGTAACAAATAACTATAACATAGATTTAAGTGAAGGGGATATCAACAAGATAACTTCGGTTATGAATAAAATAAATGGCTTGAATTTGAACTTTGGAGAAATACAAGGACAGTTAAATGATGTTACCGGTCAACTAAAAGATAAACTGTCAACTCCAGAAGCACAGGGGTTCTTTGCTAAAATAGGAAGTGCTATAAAAAGCTTTTTTGCAAATATTTTCGGTTAACCATTACTTATAAAACTTTTCCAGGCAGTTGTTACCTGGAAAAGTTTAAAATTCAACTAACTACATTTATAGGATTTTTATCTATAAATGACTTGATATTTTTTCCGAGGAGTTCGATTAATCTTTGTCTTGATTCAATACATTTACAACCTATGTGAGGTGTCAGTATAACGTTTTCCATGGAGAAAAGCGGACTCTTTGTGTCAAGTGGTTCTTTTTCCTGAACATCTAAAGCGGCACCTGCAATTATATTGTTGTTTAAAGCTTCTATCAAGTCAGATTCTTTTATTATAGCGCCTCTTGCAGTGTTTATAATGAAAGCTGAAGATTTCATCATCTTAAGCTTGTCTATGTCTATGAGATGTTTTGTATTATCAGTAAGTGGACAGTGAATTGTTACAAAATCACTTTGTTTGAGAAGTTCTTTTAGAGAAACAAATTTTACATCCTTAATTGGTTTTACACTTCTATTGTATACGAGTACATTCATTCCCAAACTTAGAGCAGTTTTTATTACAGTCTGTCCTATAGATCCTGCACCGACCACTCCAAGAGTTTTATTCTTTATTTCAAAATGGGGAACTTGAAGATCCTTTGTAAAATTATCAAAATTATTTTGTCTTATCATAGTCTGTTGAAGAGCCAGAGAAGAACTCAAGCTGAGCATAAAAGTAAT
>DAIMMR010000292.1:0-5044 GCA_036720575.1 Clostridium sp. | reverse complement strand
CATTTGCTATTTTTATATTACTACTAATATAAGTTATTGTCAAATGCCAATAACTCTCCTTGAGCTATTTTGTTTTAAATTACCCCCATCAGAATATACTTAAAAAATCTACCCGTAACTACAAAACGGTTACGGGTAATTTATAAGTATTTGTCTTTATTTTTCTAAACTCTTCATTATATTCTCAACGATAGGATAAAAAACCTTTTCAAGGTCTTCATCTTCATCTTTATATGTAGGATCTGATAAATTACCTACGCTATTTAAAACAGGAATTTCTCCTAAAAGTTTCAAATTCATTTCTTCTAAAAACTTAGTTGTGCTTTCTCCATTAAATAATTTTATTTTTTTACCACAATCCGGGCAAGTTATGTAACTCATATTTTCAATAACACCTAATACATCAATATTAATTGCTCTTGCCATATTTACAGCTTTTGAAACTATCATTGAAACCAGGTCCTGGGGAACAGATACCATAACTATTCCATTTATAGGAATGGACTGCATAACTGTCAGTGCAACATCACTTGTTCCTGGAGGCATATCAATAACCAAATAATCAAGTTCTCCCCATAGTACATCTGTCCAAAATTGTTTAACTACACCCCCAATCATCGGTCCTCTCCAAATGACAGGATCATTTTCATTGTCCACTAATAAATTTAAAGACATAACCTTTATACCATCATCTGTATCTACAGGATGCATTAGTTCTCCATCTGAAATAACTTTTTTATCTTTTAGTCCAACAAGCCTTGGTACACTTGGCCCTGTTATATCTGCATCTAAGATTCCTGTGCTATATCCCAGTTCCTTTAAACGTTTTGCAATAAGAACTGAAATTGAAGATTTTCCTACTCCACCTTTTCCACTCATAACACCAATAATTTTTTTTACTTTGTTTAAAGGATTATTTTCAATCATACATTTCTGCTTATCCTTATCACATCCCCCATTAGATGGGCATGAATTACATTCTGACATGAAATCATCTCCTAAATTTATAATTAGCATTTGCTACTTATATAATAACTCCATTTATAATTATTATCAAATGCCAATTATAATAATCATTTTTCTATTTAAAACAAAATATCAATCACAGCGTTTTTTCCGCAATAATTCTTCTAACTCATTAATGCGTTTATTTATTTGTTCTATCTCTGCTTCATATTTTCCTACTGTAGAACTAGATAAATGAATGCCTCTCTGTCCTAGCACAAGTGATCTTTCTTCTTCTATATCTTCAAGAGAGTCTTTAAGTTCTTCAAGTTTTTTTTCTAATTCAGCAATACTCATTTTTTCAAAATCATACATTATAATCTACACTCCTTTTTTATTACTCAACTTTCGCATATATAAGATTTTGACTTAATATAAAAACTTTGCGAAGCAATTTATTTAAAGAACAAAGTTCAAAGTTCAAATATCAAATAAGGATAATTTTCTTCCTAACGTCAGAAAATATTAAAATTATAGATTTCCTGAGGTACGAGGGAAATCATCTTTATTTGTTCTTTGTTATTTGAACTTTGCTATTTTCAAAAGCTTTGCTTTGCAATTTTTTTAAATTACGAAAGCTAAGTTTGTTAAAGAAGTTGAATTTTAGAAAAATCAATATCTCCGTTATCTTTAATCATTTCTTTATCAGCATGAACATATTCAATTTTTCCTGCAAACATTTCATGTGAACCAGTAACTATAGAATCCTCTACTTTACACTCTATGTTTACAGGGCAATCTGCTAATAAAGGAGCATTTACCTTTATCCCTTCGTCAACTTTAATATTAAGTTTTGAAAATTTATCTTCATTTCTGCCGCTATGACTACCTAAATATTCAAACATTTCTTTTTGTTCTTTTGTAACAATATTTACTACAAAAACACCTGTTTCTTTTATCATTTTATAAGAATATCTAGATGGAACAATACCTACCATAATCATTGGTGGGTCATAACTGCAGTTACAACAGTATGCTACTGCTAGTGCATTATTCTTACCATTTACATCCCTACAAGAAACTAATATTTTAGGCATTGGTTGAAGACATGACTTCATATTTCCTTGAATTTTTTCCATAATAATATTCCTCCATTATTTATAATTTTACCCATTATATATATTTTGGCATTTGCCATTTTCATAATACATCTATGCATAATTATTGTCAAATGCCAATATGAAAACGTCTATAGATTTATTTCTTCTCATTTATAGACAATATATCAAGATGAAACTTATTAATTTCTACAAAAGATAAAAATGGAATTTGCAATATTGCCCCATGGTCTAATATTACTTCTATTTTAAGACCTTTAGATGAAATTGTATTGGCTTCATGGATTAAACGTGATACATTAGAAAATATTAGAGAAACTCAAGAATTTGTGGTTAATATTCCATCTACAAATATGATTGAAGAGGTAATGACTTGTTCGAAAAATTATCCTCCTCAAGTAGATGAATTTGAATGTTCAAAACTAAAAGTACATGCATCTAAGGAAATTAAAGCTCCAGGTATTGAAGGTTGTTTAGCTTGGGCAGAATGTAAATTAGTAGAAGAAATAAAAAGGGAAAAGTACTCATTAATTATAGGCAAAGTAGTAAGTCTTGAAGTAAATGATAATTTCTTTAATGAAGATGGAGACATGGATTATGAAAAAGCTAAACCTTTAAGTATTATGCTTGGAAATAAGGGAATGTGGTTTACCCATCCAGTTTTTACAGGAAAGTATAACGAATATTCAGAGATGTTCATAGAACAAAAAGATAAAGATCCTAATCTATAAAATTATTGGGGAATGGGTATAGATTTGTGTAAAAACCAAATCTATACCCATTCCGGCAAAAAGAGCTGTGCACTAATTTCTTAGTGCAATAGCCCCCTATTTCTATAAATATATAAACTATAACCTTTAATTACCTTTATCCGATTGCTACCATTACTAACACCCCCATCACACTCTGTGAAAGCGACTATCTCCAAATCAAAGATTTGGGATATCTGCTTTTTTATCAAAGTGGGGGATAAGCACTGCTGCGTGCCTGGATAAATTCTTCTAAGGATTCTACCAACGCAGTATGATAAAAAATAGACTAGCATACTGACTTGTTATTTCTTTGAAAATGCCTTAATCTATTTTAAACTATTATATATTAATTCTAAATTGCTCTTCATACTTTGAATATAATCTTTGTTATCTTCCTTGCTTTCAATCGTATATATCTTTTCCACTTTCGCTCCAACTTCTTTAGCAAGAGTATCTGAAACCTTAGGACTTACCATGTCTTCTACAAATATAGTTTTTATTTTATTTTGCTTACAGTAATTAATTAACTCTTCCATCTTTTTAGTTGTTGGCTCACCTTCTGCAAATACATCTTCTACACTATTTTGTTTTAGTCCAAAATCTCTACAAAGATAAGCAAAGGCTGCATGACCTGTAACAAAATTTTTATTAGTTACTGTGTCAAACTTTTTCTTATAATCATTATATAAACTGTTAAGTTGGGTTGAAAAATCTTTATAATTTTTCTCATAATAATCTTTATTAGATGGATCAACCTTTACTAAAGCTTCTTTTATGTTTTTTGCTTCAAATTCGGCACCTTTTAAACTTACCCAAACGTGAGGATCATTTTGTCCATGTTCCTTAATTTCACCTTCATCAGTATTCTTTATTGACTCAAAACCCTTTGATGCTTCAACAACAACTAATTGTTTGTTATTTATAACTTTTAGAGACTTGTCCACCCACGACTCCATTCTAAGCCCATTATAAACAAATACTTTAGCTTTGTTTAAATCTTCAAGATCCTTTGCTTTAGGCTCATATTCATGAGGCTCAGTCCCATTTGGAATTACTGTCTTAACTTCTACCTTATCCTTACCTACTGCTTCAACAAATTCTCTCATAGCATTAAAAGAAACTACAACCTGAATTTTCCCTTGAGATTCCTTTTTATCCGCAGCCTTATTATTGCTGCTCACACTAGCATTACCACATGCTGAAAAAGTTACAAGACTACACATTAGCATTAAAATTGAGATTATTTTTCTATACATTTTTTCACTCCTTAAATAAAGTTGTTGCAAATTACTTGCATTTACATATATAATATACATATACACCTAAATTGTCAACAGCTTCCACATTAAATATCATTTAATAATCAGTAAAGGAGTTAAAATGTTAAAGAAGGCTTTGTTATTGCAAGATTGCTTATGGTATGTTTAATTCCTCTAATAAAAATTCAAAGTATTAAAAAAGTAGACCCTCCTACTTCCAAATATATTTACATTAATAGCACTGATTAAGTTTAAAAACATTATATGTCCATTAAAGTTCCAGTAGAAATTCCACTTAAGATATCCTCGTCCTTATATTCTTCCAATAGATACATCAAACTCTTCATGTTATCATTAACAAATTTGTTCTTATAATATACTAAACTAAAATATCTATTCAAAGCTTGCCCACTGCTTTTTATCACATACAGCAGACCTTTTTTTGCTTCTTCTTCAACTAACCTTGCAGATATAGCTGCAAGACAATTATTCATAATTACTACTTTCTTCATCATATCTGGACAAGTTACTTCCCACTTAATATTTATATTTGCTCCACACCTGGAAATATAATTCTCAAAAAGTTCCCTCGTACCGCTTCCTTCTTCACGCATTACAAAACATTCTTTTTCTAAATCCTTAACAGAAATACTACTACATCCTGAAAATCTATGGTTTTTACTGCATACTATTACAAGATAATCATTTATCATTGGAACAGCAACTAAATCTCGGCTTTTAATTTTACCTTCCACAATACCAATATCTAATTCAGATTTGAGTAATTTTTCTTCTATAGACTTAGTATTATTAATATAAACGGAAGTCTCAACCTGAGGCTTTATTTTGTGGTATTGATTTATAAGTTGAGGCATAATACAGGAACCCACAGTTATAGTACCGCCAATCCGAAGTTTTTCTGAAAATCCCTTCAGCATATTATCTTCTAGTTCATCAAACTGATTTACTA
>DAIMMR010000291.1:0-5073 GCA_036720575.1 Clostridium sp. | reverse complement strand
GCTTTTACAGTTAACATTGAAATTTTAATAAAAATAACCTATACTATATAAAGTATATTAGTATTTAATTAAAAGGAATTATTCTTTATAAGTTTAGTGTGAAAAAAGATAAATATCAATGAATCTTACTTAGTGGGAAAAGCAGATATTCCAAATCTTCGATTTGGTGATAGTCGCTTTCTCTTTAGAGTTTTGTTTCTCCCACTAAGTCTAGATGAATTATCTAGGGGCGTAGCTACTGTTATCTCCTACTTTGATAGAAGTGGGAGTGTTACAGTAGGTAGCCATCAGATAAATAGAAGATATTAGGTGGATAAGGAGGAAAAATTTTGAATCAAGACGATTTAGCAGTAAAAGTGTTTAAGGCATTGGGTCATCCGGTAAGATTTAAAATAATGAAGTTTTTATGTGATGGACCTAAATGTGTATGCAAACTAAATGAGAGGTTTGAATATAGCCAGGCAAATTTGTATCAGCATTTAAGAATTTTAAAAGATGCAGGATTAGTTAAGAGTGAAAAGGTAGGGCTTGAAATGCACTACGGATTATATAGTAATGATGTTAAAAACATTATTGAAGATGTTGGAAAGTATGTATTAAATTACGTGAATGGTATTAAGGAAACAGGATTGTTGTAAAGTTAAGAAAATTAAATTAGAATGAAGGCCTGCCTTACAGTTGGGTAGGCCTTATAGTTATTTCTGTGGCAATTTATTTAGGCATTCCCTTTATTGGAGGTACGCTTACAAGGTTACTTTTGGAACCTAAAAAAGTGACAGAAATGTAGCTTTGCTGTGGGGAAGAAAGTATTTTGGTTTAAAACAGGAAAAGTAAATATGGTTATTACCTTCTTATTTATGGTAATTTTTAAGTCAAATGAATTACTAGTTATTCCGGATAAAATTGGAATTTTTAGGAAACAGTATATTACAAGTGATATAATAGTATGTGTAACTCAACTACCACCTGCTCGAAGCAGGTGGTAGTTGAGTTTTTATCATATATTATTTTATCCGATGGCTACCAGCCGTAATACCCCCATCTTCTTATAAAGTGGGGGATAACGGCTGCTACGCCCCTGGATAACGATTTCTAAGTTTCAGATGGAGAAAGTCATTCTCATAAGCAAACTCCATCTGAACCTAAGAATCACTTGATAAAACTCGATTGCTGCAATTATCAAAATAGGTATCATTAATAATGACTTACAAAAGTATTCAACATCAATCATGTACAAGCACTAGTAACTAATAACAATCATATATTTACTAAAATTGACTAAAATCGAGCAAAAATGTATTGACACTACAAACAAAATCGGTTACAATTAAGTAAACCAATCATAAACGTTTACAAAATGACTGATTTTGTAAACGCATTTAAAATAATTAAAATGAAAGCGGTAATTGTATGTTTGCAGAAGAAAGACAAAAAAAAATATCAGAATTATTGAAGGAACAAAGTAGTTTAAAAGTAAGTGCACTAACAGAAATATTCAATGTTTCCGAATCTACAATAAGAAGAGACTTACAAGAAATGGATGAAAAAGGCCTTTTAACCAGAACTCACGGAGGAGCAGTTAGTATACAAAGTACTAGCTTTGAACCTTCTTTTAAAGAAAAA
The DNA here is from genome assembly GCA_036720575.1 of Clostridium sp. GTDB lineage: Bacteria > Bacillota > Clostridia > Clostridiales > Clostridiaceae > Clostridium_B. The sequence continues at coordinate 3,450 of DAIMMR010000291.1, read as the reverse complement.
GAGATAGAAGATCATGATCAGAAAGTTATTATAGGTAAAATTGCAGCTTCTATGATAAAAGATGGAGATACAATTTTATTGGACTCAGGTACTACAACTTTAGAAGTAGCAAAACATATAAATGCTCATAAAGTTACAGTTATAACAAACTCTATAGACATAGCTTCTGTTTTATTACACAACGAGAATATAGATCTTATTGTTACCGGCGGAAGTATGAGATTTACTACAAGAGCTATGGTTGGTACTATAACTGAAAACATATTAAAAAATTTTAGAGTTGATAAAGCTTTTATTGGAGCTAATGGTATATCTATAGAAGAAGGTATAACAACTCCTAATTTTGCAGAAGCTCAAACTAAGAAGACCATGATGAATGTAGCAAATAAAGTTATTGTTTTAGCAGATAGTTCTAAGTTCAACAAGGTATGTTTTTCTGTTATAAGTCCTATAAGGGCCGTATCTTCCATTATAACAAGTGGAAATTTAGATAAGGAAGTTTTAAAAGATTTTGAAGATGCTGGTGTTGAAATAATTTGTAATGAAATTAAGGAGGTACTTTAAATGACAACAAAAGACATGTTTTCAAAGAATAGAATAAGCTTTGATTTAAAAGCAAGTAATAAAGATGAAGTTATAAAAGAATTAATACAGCTTTTATATGATGATGGCAAAATAATCGATAAGGAAAAGTTCAGAGAAGCTGTTTTGAAGAGGGAAGAAGAATTTTCAACTGGCATAGGTATGGGAATTGCAATACCACATGGGAAAAGTAATGCTGTAAAGGAAGCTTCTATAGCTTTTGGAAGAAGTAATAAGGGTATAGATTACGAATCTATGGATGATAAACCAGCCAACTTATTTTTCCTTATTGCTGTTCCAGAGGAGTCGAGTGATGTTCATTTAAAAGCGTTGAGCGAAATCTCTAGAAAACTCATGCATACCGAAATAAGAGAAAAGTTATTTAAAGTTCAAAGCTTTGAGGAATTTATAAAAATTTTTGAATAAATGATAAAGGGGGAAATATTATGAAGTTAGTAGCAGTAACATCTTGTCCAACTGGCATAGCTCATACGTATATGGCAGCAGAAGCTCTTCAAATGGCAGCAAAGGAAATGGGACACGAGATAAAAGTTGAAACTCAGGGGTCTGTAGGTGCTGAAAATGTAATTACAGATCAGGATTTGAAAGAGGCAGACGCAGTTATAATTGCAGCAGATACAAATGTTGATACATCAAGATTTGTAGGCAAGCCAATGGTAGAAGTTTCAGTTAAAGATGCAATCAAAGATGCCAAAGGTCTTATAAATAAGGCCTTGGCTGTTAAACCAAAAGAAAGAAAAGCTGATACAAAAATGCCAGTAGTTGAAAAGAAAGAAAAAACAGGTGTGTATAAGCACTTAATGACAGGTGTATCCTTCATGATACCATTTGTTGTAGCCGGTGGTCTACTTATAGCTCTAGGTTTTGCATTTGGTGGAATTTATGTTTTTGACTGTCCAGGAACTGTTGCAGAAGCATTATTTGTAACAGGTAAAGGTATATTTGCTCTTATGCTTCCAGTATTATCAGGATATATTGCTTATTCAATAGCAGATAGACCCGGTATTGCACCAGGTTTTATAGGTGGTGCGCTTGCAAGTGGCTCAGTTTTTAGCGGACAATTTTTGGCTAATCCACTAGCAAGTGGCAATAGTGGATTTTTAGGTGCCTTGATTACAGGTTTTTTAGCAGGATATATAGTTCTAGGTTTAAAGAAAGTTATTAAACTTCCAAAAACATTAGAAGGTTTAATGCCAGTTCTAATTTTACCATTTCTTTCAGTAGGAATAATGGGTTTAATATATTTATTCATCTTAGGCAGACCTCTTGTAGCTATAAATACAGCTCTACTAGCTTGGTTAAAAGGGTTAGGAGGTGCAAATGCAGCTCTTCTTGGTGCAGTACTTGGATGCTTCATGGCATTTGATATGGGTGGTCCTTTCAATAAAGCAGCTTATGTTTTTGGTACAGGTACAATAGTAGCAGGTGGTTCTCCAATAATGGCAGCAGTTATGGTAGCCGGAATGACTCCTCCACTTGGAATAGCACTGGCTTCAACAGTAATTGCTAAAAATAAGTTTACAGAAGCAGAAAGAGAAGCAGGAAAAGCAGCTTGGGCACTTGGAGTATCATTTATAACAGAAGGCGCTATACCATTTGCAGCAGCAGATCCATTAAGAGTAATACCTGCAAGCATGGCAGGTTCTGCAGTTGCAGGAGCTCTATCAATGATATTTGGTTGCAAACTTGCAGTTCCTCATGGTGGAATATGGGTTTTAGCAATTCCAAATGTTGTAACAAATCTTGGTGGATATTTAATTGCTTTAGTAGCAGGAACAATTGTATCAGCACTTATACTTTCAGTAATTAAAAAACCTGTAACGGAATAATAATTTAGGATATTATATGTAAGGTGATAATTGCAGCAGAATATACTTCTGAGAGATAAGTTTAAAATAGCAATTTTTTATATTGTCCTCTTCTTAATTAGGAGAGGACTTTTTATTTATGTATTATCTAAAGCATTGGTTATCTTTTAACTACACCACAATATATACGAAATTATGCACCTATGATAGATGCTATCATGAAGCAAAATAGCATTCAATTAAGAGGATATTTCTGGATGACAGTATATTAAAAGTGATATAATGTTATGTGTAATTAAAAATTATTTATATAAGATTTATCCATTTTTAATTGGGGGGAATTTATGTGTTTAAATCAAAAGTGTTTATACCTGTTTTAGTTTCAATTATACTTGCATCCGCAGGTTCTGGATATTATATGCAAAAGGTAAAAGCTAGTGATACAGCGGGAAATATAAAACAGTGGACTGAGCAAAAGAATATTAGTACAGAAAAAGTGTGGAAATTAACTTTTAAGCAGGGTTTGTTAGTTGATTGGCCATCTTTGGACAAGGCTATTACTGTAACAGATTCAAAGGGTAACATAATTGATGTAGAAATTAATGAGGCAAACTATGGTAACAGCATTTTAATATATCCTCCAAAGGATGGATATAAGGCAGGGGAAACCTATTATTTGAATGTTTCTAGGGACTTAAAACTTTATAGTAAAACAGGTTCATCTACAAGTAATCTTAAGCAGCCAATTACTATGAAATTTACAGTTAATGGTATTAAAACAATAGATATAGATAAAGATAGTTTGGTAAGTGTATCAAATAATAAGTTTGCAATTGATTTAATGAATCAATTGACAAGTAAGGACAAGGATAAAAATATAATAATATCACCGTTAAGCATAGGAACCATATTAGCTGAGACACAAAATGGAGCGGTAGGAGATACAAAAAATGAAATATTAAAGTCTATAGGATTAAGTAATGCAGATGATAAAACTATAAATGAACAATACTACAGTTTATTAGATTATTATAATAAT
>DAIMMR010000290.1:0-5079 GCA_036720575.1 Clostridium sp. | reverse complement strand
ATAAATGATATACCAAATGATTGGGATATAGCAGTCCGTATGCAGTGGGAGGAAAGCTCACCTTGTGACATGGATTTACATGGGTTTATGGGAGACATGCATGTGGCTTTTTGGAATAGAACATATGATGGATTTTATTTAAATTGGGATTACCAAGAACATATAAGCAATGATAATCCTGAAATAATATCAGTCAGAGGGCATTACAACAGGGTTTTAAGGATATATATACATGACTATAATTTAGTGCCTTTGAAGAAGCCTGTAAATATAAAAATATATGAGAAGAGATCCTATGGTGTAGTACTTTTAAAAGAATATGATATTGAAGTCGAAAACAAAAGTCCTCTGGGCTATGGAGTATGCAGTATAGACTTAAAAACTAAGAAAATAACAGATATATTTACCAGAAAGAATATATTTGAATAGGAGGTAGTTACATGGCAGTGACAGAAGATTTTTATTACGTGGAGGGTAACACCAGTGTAAAGAATTTGGTTAAGACCCTTGTTACTGAAATAACCCAAAATGCCGGAATTTATAAATGGGATTTAGTAGTTCCAGATAGTATAGATAAAATAGGACTTACTACACAGCAACAAATAGATTTAATAACAGACGGAAGTTTAGCTGACGGTATACAAACTGTATTTACAGTAGATAGGCCTGATGATACCTGCATATTAAAAACTACTACAAGTTATGGAAAAACTTTTTATGTAAAGATATGGAGGGATATAAAAGATACCTCTGTAGAAGAATTTCAGGCTTTAAAGAAATTTAAAAGTTTGCACTCTACTGCTACGGGAGGTACTAGAACTGATGCACAAGTTTTGGGAATAATGGCGGGTAAAATTGCAATAAGTGGAGAATATCACGATCCGTCAGAGTATAATAACTACGTTAGTGCCATGAAGGGAGAGCTGTCTTTAAACTGTATAAAAATAAAAATAGCCAGAGAACTTAATGCAGATGGCACTGATATAGATATATCAACTGAAATACAGCAAAGATATAATCATAGGTTAGCTTGGTATAAGACTTTATCTCCAGAAATAAAAGATTTTCTACCAGTACAATATTGGTTAAATGTTACAAAGGATTCTATAAATCTAGTATTGAGAGGAGATCCTTCTGCAGATGTTGCTCCATATAATAATTATTTGACCAGCTATGCTTATCTAGGATGCTTAAAACCAGTAGAGGACAGTGCCTATACAGATGATGAGTATAATTTTGGAATAACGACCGGCTCTGATATTGAACCCGATTATGTAACTTATTATGGAGTTAGAACAGCCACAGGAGTAACAGATGTTTGCATGATAGCAAACAAAGTAGGGATGCCATATCAACCCCATTATCCGGCTTTCTATACAACTAATCCGTTTATGGATAAGTGTAATGTGGAAGGAAGCAGGTGGGACCATAAGAAACATCAATTCAGTGATATTACAGTAGTTCATCCTGTGGATATGGAAAGGGGAAAAATGATTAATGTACTTGTAGGAGATGCTTCAAGCATTTATGATGCAGACAAACTGGTATATCTAAAGGACACGGATCAGGAGGAGAGTTATAAAAAATTTAAAATTACAGCACCTTTCAGTTTTTTAAACAATAGTGCAAATATAAATTATTGTCTTGCCATCAGGTGTTATAAATCCTCTGAATAGGTCTGAATAAGTAGGTGGTATAAATGCCCTTGCACGGAATTCCCTTGTGTAGTTTTAATTATGTAAATAATATTTGCTCTGGAGCTCCATTTAAATATAACACTTATGGGCAAATAACAAAACCCGAGGTAATTACATTGTCTTTGACATCTTTGACAAATTCTAAAGAAATTGATAAGAAATTTAGAAAAGAACTGTTTAGAAATAATTCTAATTCTAACATATTTAAATATGTAAATAGTTCTTTTCTAATTAAGAAGAACTATGAAATTTATGATAGAAAGTACACAAAAGAACTTGTAAACAAGTGTAAAAAAGTAACTATAGTTAAAAGAAATAAATTCCTTAAAGGGGATAATACCGCAATAAATATAGAACGATACAGAGCCTTAAGATCAATAAATAAAGAACTAAATATATTGTCTGATACCTATCTAAAAACAAATGAACCTGATTTTATTAAAAGCAAGGAAGTAATACTTAGTAGAGAGGATACTTTTATGTTTTTAAATATAGATCACAAAATTTTAAAAAATGAAAAGTATATCCCTTTGAACTGTGAAAAAGCTAAAAGCATGGAAGGTATAAATAAGGAATTAATCATAAGAAGTGGTATAAATTTATCAAGATACTGGCAAGATGGAATTTATAAAAATAATAGAATATGGATGTTTTCAATTTGTGAGCAGTTAATGTCTGTAAATTTCTATGATTATTTTAATCTTGAAAGGCTAGGCCACGAACTTTGTATAGAAGATGTTAAATTAACAACACCTTTCCGTATGTATGATATTAATAAATTTAAATTAAAAACCTTAAAGAGGATTGCTCAAAAGGATTTAAGTATGTCAAATGTAAATATTGGGCTTAAAAGAGCTTTTCAGAAAGAGTTTCTTAGAAGCTGTATTGTAGGTATGTTTAGTAGAATAGGTCTAAGAGATATTAATTTTAATGTGGCAGATAAAAAATTAAATAAAAGAATCAATATTAAAAATATAAATAAAGTAGAAACATATAAAGGTATCCATAGAATAATTAAGTATCGCATAATAAAATCCTTATACAATAGATCTCTACGTGAATACTCCTATAAAGATATAAATAAAATTTACAGCCATCTGTACTTAAAGAAAATAGTTTTTAAATCTATAGTTAAACATTTTAACAGCAAATTTTTAAATAGGAGAAGTGAGAAAAATATTTATTCTAAGAGTTATATAGGGATATTAAAAGAGATAAAAATGGATGTATTTAAACTTACCTATAGGGGATTAGATAAAATAAGGATATGGAATATTTATAACAGACCAGTAGAAAAGATTATAGATGATGTAAGCAACATAGAAGTAATCAAAGCTTATTACTATTATATAAGAAATGAATTGAAAAATGAATTATATAAAGAGAAGAATTCTAAATATATAGAAGTTATTAAAAGATGGTGGTGGCTGAACCCCACAGAGCCAAAAGACAGCATAATTATTCCTAACAAAGATTTCAAGTATAACCAGGAGCTTTTAAATAATCCGGAATATGAGTACCTTAGATTCGCCAACCATCCTATAGATTGGGGAAATGCTTGGGGGCTAGATTACAACATTCCTGCCTATGCTGTAAGCGTTGAAATAATGCTGGACTTACTAAATATCTTGATTATGGCATGGCACGATAATGTACAAGGGTGGATGTGTAGTACAGGTAAGGAATCCATGCAGTTTATTATGGAGCTTATCTATGACTGGTATACTTTAGAGACTTCAATGCCTAATCCAGATTATTATAGGGCCTACAGATGGATTAGATGGGAAGCAGAAAAAGTATACTTTTTAAATTTGGATACTGGATTGCAGGCCGTAGGGACACTTATAGCGAATCTTATAGGATATTTAAAAAATCATGAATTTAATTTAGTTCCACTTTGGAGAAATCCAAAGGCCATGGATATAGAAAGAAATTTTAATAAGGTTGCTCAAAATGGTGATTTAATGAAAGTCTTAGATAAGATAAAGGGTGAAAGGTATTATTATATAGAGACCCAGAATGTAGAAAAGAAAAATATTTTTGGAGGTGAGTAGTATGGCTAGTGATAGTAAAATAGATTTTAAATCCCCTAGACAAAAGGAATGGGGAATTATTAAAAATAATTCATTGGCTGAACTTAATTACGGAGGAGCTATAGATGATGAAGGGGATCCTATAAAGGCCTATTCAACAAACTGTTACCAGCATGTGTTAGACCAGGTACATGATCTGTTAGCAAGTGGGACAGGTATGGCAAATATACAAGTCGTAGAATTTGTTCCATATGATTATACAATGCAGCCTGTTGTATAGGAGTTGATTTTAAATGAAACTTATAAAAGTTAGAGATGGATTATTGGAGGTTGAGAATTTTTTCTTGACCTCTTCTTTTGGTGATTTTGCTGGAAGTGCAAATGTAATCAGAGACATTAGTACCGGAAAGGTAAAGTTAATTAGCAACAATAAGATTGAAAGAAATTTTACTTTTGGTGAATTTGTTATAGAACTCGAAAAAGAAAATTTTAGTTTTATGGGACAGGATGATTACTGTATTTTATATCTAGGGAATGATGATTACGCTTTTGGAATTAAGGATGATAAATTAGACGAACAACATAAGTTCTGGAAAATACTAAAACAGGATAACTATATCCAGGCATATGTGAGTGATGATGGAATCAACTATAACAATATAGGTGGTATGAATTTTGCAGAGGATATCACAAAACAAGGATTTGAAAAGTACAGCAATGAAGATTTTATATTGAATAATTATAAAGTGTATGGTAGTCCTTATGTAATAGTACAAAACTTCCCTGAAAATACTGTTTGTGAACTGTATGATTCAGACAACAATTTACTTAAAACCAGAGTTTTTGATAGCAATATGGAGTGTAAGGTATTTTTAGATTCCAATATTAAAGGGCATTTTGTTTTCAAAGATACTGATAGTAATGAACTATACAGATCTGACTTACTGGATTTGAAATATGGAGATGTATATGTATTTAGCCAGTACGAGCTTGAAATAATCTATAATGGAGTAGTTGTTACAAATACAAGTCCTGGTATACTGAAAGATTTGGATGAAAGTGTAACTATTAAAAATGTAGATACTGTAGATTATACCGGATTAAATATTTCAATAGAAACTGCAAGCAATGACCTAATTCAATTAAGTTTAGATGGTGCAACATATTCTGACACCATAACTTTGGATTTAGTACAGGGACAGAGCAAAGATATATTTGTAAAGATAACTAAAAATATAGATAATCATAATTTCTCTGTAAGAGATTTTCAGCTTGTAATAAGTGAGTAGGTGAACGTATGAGTGAATTTTTTAGTGTAACTTTAAATAAAGATGTTGTGCTGGATGATA
>DAIMMR010000289.1:0-5080 GCA_036720575.1 Clostridium sp. | reverse complement strand
ACCTTGGCTCTAGTATAGCAGGATTGGAGAGCCACACCCAAATTACGAATTGAAGTACTATAATTCAATATAAAATTTTCTAAATATTTTTTTATTTTTCTATTGACAAATCTTATCTATGTCTGGTATGATTTTCTCAATCGAATACGGAACTTCTTATCCAGAGTGGCAGAGGGACTGGCCCTATGATGCCCGGCAACCTGAATGATCATTTTCATTCAACGGTGCTAATTCCAGCAGGTGTAAACCTGAAAGATGAGAAGCATGAAGATAGAATCTTCTTGTAACTTATCTTACAAGAAGATTTTTTTATTCTGCCAAGTTATAGAAGTTTTGTCCAAAATATTTAAAAAAAGTATTAGGAGGAATAAACAATGAGTGAAGAAAGAAAATTATCATTTGAAACATTACAAGTACATGCAGGCCAGGTGCCTGACCCAACTACAGGTGCAAGAGCAGTTCCAATCTACCAGACATCATCTTTTGTATTCAAAGATGCAGACGAGGCTGCAGACCTTTTCCAGCTTAAAAAGCCAGGAAATGTTTATGCCAGAATAATGAACCCAACAGAAGATGTATTTGAACAAAGAGTAGCAGCCCTTGAAGGCGGCAGTGCAGGACTTGCTACAGCTTCCGGACTTGCAGCAATACTTTATGCTGTATTAAATGTAGCAAGTGCAGGAGATAATATAGTTTCAGCCAGCACACTTTACGGCGGCACTTACGAATTATTTTCAGTAACTTTGAAAAAATTAGGAATTGATGTAACATTTGTAGATCCTGATGATCCTGAAAATATCAGAAAGGCTATTACAGATAAGACTAAAGCAGTTTATGCTGAGACAATAGGTAATCCTAGAATAAATGTTCTTGATATAGAAGCTGTAGCAAATATAGCCCATGAAAACAAAATACCACTTATTATAGATAATACTTTTGGGACTCCATACCTTGTAAGACCAATAGAATATGGCGCAGACGTAGTTGTCCATTCTGCAACTAAATTTATAGGTGGACATGGAACTACAATTGGTGGAATTATAGTAGACGGAGGAAAATTTGACTGGGCAGCAAGTGGAAAATTCCCTGATTTTACAACACCTGATGAAAGCTACAATGGACTTGTATACGCAGACCTTGGCCCTACAGCCTTTGCTACAAAAGCCAGAGTACAACTTTTAAGAAATACAGGAGCAACACTAAGCCCACAAAGTGCTTTTTATTTCTTACTTGGACTTGAATCACTTTCTCTTAGAGTAGAGAGACATGTAGAAAACACACGAAAAGTAGTTGAATTTTTAAATAAACATCCAAAAGTTGCATGGGTAAACTATCCTGAACTTGATGGAAGTCCATACAAAGAATTAGCCAATAAATACCTTCCAAAAGGAGCAGGTTCAATATTTACCTTTGGAATAAAAGGTGGATCTAAAGCAGGAAAGAAATTTATAAACAGTGTTAAATTGTTCTCCTTACTTGCAAATGTAGCAGATGCAAAATCATTAGTAATTCACCCTGCAAGCACAACTCACGCAGAGTTAAATGAAGAACAACAAAAAGCTGCTGGAGTTACTCCAGACCTTATAAGACTTTCAATAGGTGTTGAAAATATTGATGATATTATATACGATTTGGATCAGGCTCTTGCAAAAGCTTGATAAACAAAGTTCTTGGCATCAGATGGAGTTTTGACTCCACCTGATGCTTATTAACAGGCTTCTTAGTGCTTCAGCACTTAGAAGGCGTTATCCTTTAGGAAAAATCGTTATCCAGGGACGTAGCTGCTCGCAACGTACACTTGGAAAAGTGGAAGTATTAGAGCAGGTAGTCATCGGATAAATTAATTTGACTCCCATAATTTTTATATTGTTTCAATCCATAAATAAGGGGCTGACTACTAATTAGTATATCAGCCCTACATATCTTTTTAAATAGTTAAAAGTTGATAGTGGACAATTGTCAACTTTCAACTAAAAAAATTAAGTATACTTAATTATAATTTTCAATTTTCTCTATAATAGCTTCAGTAAATCCGCTTGTAGTGGTATTTCCTCCTAAATCCTCTGTTAAATATTTACCTTCTCTAAGCACAGATTCTACAGCTGTCTCTATTTTATTTGCTGCTTCTGTTTCACCTAAATAGTTAAGCATCATAACTCCTGAAAGTATTATAGCCGTTGGATTTGCTTTATTCTGCCCTGCAATATCTGGAGCCGAGCCATGGGCAGCTTCAAACACTGCTGCATCTTCTCCTATATTGGCTCCTGGCACTAATCCAAGCCCACCTATAAGGCCTGATGCCATATCTGATAAAATATCTCCATATAAATTAGGCATAACAAGTACATCATAGTTCTCTGGATTAAGTACAAGTTTCATACTCATAGCATCTACTATTACACTTTCAAATTCAATACCTTTATATTTTTCCGCTACTTTTTCAGCTGTTCTTAAAAAAAGTCCATCTGAAAGTTTCATTATATTAGCCTTGTGAACTGCCGTAACTTTCTTTCTTCCATTTTTAATTGCATACTGAAAAGCTGCCTCCACTATTCTTTCACTTGCCTTTTTAGATATTATTTTAACGCTTTCCGCTATTTCATCATTTATCATATGTTCAATTCCTGCATACAAATCTTCTGTATTTTCTCTAAATATTACAAGATCCACATTATCATATCTACATTTTACTCCAGCATAAGTTTTTATAGGTCTTATGTTTGCATATAGATTTAAATTTTTTCTAAGAGTTACATTGACACTTTTAAATCCTTTTCCCACAGGAGTGGTAACCGGTGCCTTAAGTGCTACTTTATTTTTCTTTATGCTTTCTATAATATTATCTGGTATTGGTGTTCCATATTTATCCAAAGCTGAAGCTCCTGCCTCAAATATTTCCCAGTCAATATCTGCCCCACTCTTATCTATAACTTTTTTTGCAGCTTCACAGATTTCTGGTCCTATACCATCACCTTTAATAAGAGTAACTTTATGCGTCATTTTTAATCCTCCAATAATCACTTGTTATTTTCTTTCATCATATTTAAAAATCCACCAAACTTTATCATATCTATCTGTCTGTCAGTAACACTAAATACCATTTTATATTCTTCATTTTTAATTTGTTTTAAAGTATCTTCTATAACCAATTCATCCATAACATCTATCTTGTAATAATCATCTTCATTTTCAAAAACTAAAGGTATTATTCCATTATTTATTAAATCATACCTGATTTACTTTAACATCTTTAAGATGGGAGGCTGATACCTATTATATAGTTATAGATGAATTTTCAACTTGTAATCCATTGAATTTATTATACAAGTTTTATATCTACTCTAGCTAGCCCTTTCCTCTTTTTTTTGTGAAATATCCGGCAGCATCTTATCAACTAATAATTCTAATTCATCATTTCCTATTATGCTAGTTCTTCCTGCTTTATATTGTTCATCCACCCATTCTTTAATTTTAGCAATTCTAGTATCCCATTTATCAATTTTTTCTTCATCTTTTAATCTATAATAGGTATTAATCCAGGCTGCAATTCCAGCGTGACCGGAATATTGATTTACAGCTACTACAACTGGTCTTCCTAAGATTTTATCCGTATCAAATATATTATAGATTTCTTCATCTTTTAATATTCCATCTGCATGTATTCCAGCTCTAGTTACATTAAATTCTTTTCCCACAAAAGGGGTTCTAGGTGGGACTGAATACTTTATTTCCTTTTTAAAATACTCTGATAATTCCGTTATAACCTCAAGTTTCATATTTTTAGTATTTGCTTTTATCTGTGCATATTCAAATATCATAGCTTCTAGGGGACAGTTTCCTGTTCTCTCCCCAATTCCTAAAAATGAAGTATTTACAGCTGATGCACCATATAGCCAGGCTGTTGTAGAATTATTCACTGCTGCATAAAAATCATTGTGTCCATGCCATTCTATACATTCTGAAGGAACACCACAATTGTTCCTAAGTCCATACATAATAGCCTGTACGCTTCTTGGTAATTCCACTCCACTATAAGATACTCCCAATCCAAGAGTATCACAGGCTCTTATCTTTATAGGAATGCCTGATTGTTTCGATAATTCCATTAATTTATTTACAAGTGGAACTACAAATCCATAAAAATCAGCCCTAGTTATATCTTCTAGATGACATCTTGGACGAATTCCATTATCCAACGCTTCTTTAACTATACCTAAATACATATCCATAGTTTCTTTTCTAGTCTTTCTCAACTTTTTAAATATATGATAATCTGAACAAGACATAAGCATTCCCGTTTCTTTAATTCCCATTTCTTTTACCAACTTAAAATCTTCTTTATTAGCCCTTATCCATGAAGTAACCTCCGGGAATTCATATCCTCTTTCCATACATACCTGGGCAGCTTTCCTATCTTTCTCTGTGTATAAAAAAAATTCCGTCTGTTTTATTATTCCTGAATTATTATCCAAATCATGAAGATAATCAAAAATTCTAATTATCTGCTCTGTAGTATACGGAGGCATTGACTGCTGGCCATCTCTAAATGTAGTGTCCGTAATATATATATTTTCAGGTAAATCCTTAGGTATTTGTACTCCATTAAAATTTATTTTTGGGATTTCATTATAGGGAAATATATTTTTATAAAAATTGGGACTATCTACATTATTTAATTTATATTCATAGGAACTTTTTTTCATTTAATTCATCTCCTCGGATTAATATTGGACCTATCTTTTAAAATGACTTTTTGAATTATTTCGTCCATCATATTTCATATATGAATTTTGCGTCTATTTTTTACAGCTTATATTTATGTACCATTTTTGAATATTTATAAGCATATTTATGGCTTGTTAGAACTATTTCTATAATAAATATGCTTATATTGTATCACTTTTATTATTGATAATCAAATATTTATTTGTTATTTTTGACACTACTTTATGTAACGTATTCATTATGGGGCTTTTATAATACATAATAGGATTTTTAAATCAAATATTGGCTCTATACTAATTTAAAGTACTGTATATGATATAATAAATGTTGTATTATCATGAACTCATAATTAGAA
>DAIMMR010000288.1:0-5083 GCA_036720575.1 Clostridium sp. | reverse complement strand
TTCTGTAAGTGCATCCATGTTACTCACCTTCTTTTAAAAGCTCTGGGTTAGCATAAATGTTACCAATAACTTTATACTTATAGTTTGTAATATATCTGTATAAAGATTTCCACCATGTGTCACCCTTTATATTTCGTTTTAAACGCCATGAGCCCATATAAAAAGCAACAACGTAATTAATTATGCCATCTGTTACTATATCGCCCTCATAAATTTCTACACCATTTTTGTCTTTCAATCCTGTGTACTGCATTAATACGATATTTCCTCTTTCCGAAGAATAAGTTTCCTTGCAATCTATACTTAACACTGGTAACATTTGTTTTGTCCATTTATCCCAGCATCTGAATTCAATTTTTCTTTGCATCTACTCCAACCTCCTAATCCTTCTTAATATCCAACTGCTTGTACACACCTTCCAAGTACCTTGCTCTTTCTCTGTAGAATTCTATAAAATCAAAGCTTTCTTCTAAAAGTGCTTTTAGATTTTTGTTTTCCTTCTGCAGCTTCACAAACTTCTTATCTCTCATCTATTGGCCTCCTTCAAGCACTCATCATCACTTTTAAACTTCTCTTTGCTATAATAAACATCTGCTCCAGGCTTGTCTTTTTACCGAACTTAACCCTGTTTTCCCTTATGTCGTCTGTGGTAATTTGCATTATTTCTTTGAACTCTTGGTCAGTCACTTGAATATCGGAATCTTGAAATAATTGTTTTATCATGCTATTTCCACCTGCTTTCTTCTATAAATTCTTAAACGTACAGCATGTTCTGATATGCCATATACTTCTCCGATCTGCTTATATGTGTATCCTTCACTTTTGAGATTTTTCATATATTCAATATCATCTTGTGTGAATTTGGAATATTTCTTCTTCCTTCCTATTGAATCCCCATTCATCATTCTAAAAGCCTGTTCTACACCAACTGGACGTTGTGAAGCTATTAGAAGTGCATACCAATTTTCCTTCACTGTTCTTCCTCCTCTCCAAAACCCTTATTTAACTATACTTATCTGTGCATTGGCACCACGTATAGCAAGTCCAAATTCTTCATCTGGTGTCCAACTATCTATAAAGGCATATGCTTTATCCATATCTTTAACCGATGTGTCCTTATAACTACTAACCCCAAAACACCTCTTATACCCATTCCAGAACTTTGAAAATGCCCTACCTTTTAATTTTTCATAGGCATTAGTACCTTTACCACCTAAAACTTCAACTACTTTAGCTCTGCCATATCTATTCAATTTTTCCTGTTGTGCATGGTCTATTGTCATGTTATTTTCCATTTTCTGTATTCTGTTGTTATGATCTTCTAATTCATTGTCATGTTCTGTGGTTTTCTTAATCAGAAGATTAAACTGCTTGTTTATAAGTTCCAGTTCAGTATTATCCCTTGTGAATAATTTTCCATTTTGAAAATCTTCATCCAAGGTAACTAAGAAGTTTTTATACTTCATAGCCTTGTCACTATGACACTCTATTGCCAATCTCTTACTTAACCAACTTGATATATAAATAGAATTTCTATCATCTGCATTTTCTATTTCATCTAAAATGAAAACTATTTCCTCCTTTATATGGCGTTCCACATTGGTGGAATGAATAATTTTTAATTTTTCTGCAACTCCTTTATCTGTCCATCTAACAGTTTGGTTGCCACTTTTAGCTATTTTAGTTAATCCGCATACCCTAGCTGTACAAGCTAAATTTATCAGTGTAGTTCCTTTATCTGTCGTTACTTTTATTTCCTGTCCTTCAAACATCCTAATAGCTTTATTGTTCATACTTTTTCCTCCTTTACTTTCTTCCACAATATTTGCAGAACTAATGAATTTTTACTTATTCCTATTTCTTTTGCTTTATTAGAAAGTTCCAAATTTAGCTTCTCAGGCATCCTTATTGTGATTCTTTGTTTTGCCACCATTTAGCCGTCACCTCCTATAATTATATTATCATGCCGTCACTATGCCGTCAAGTGTTTATTTTGTTTTTAAAATATGTTATAGTTATGGTGTCATTTTGATGGCAAAGGAGGTATATACTTCATGGCTTCTCAATTGTCAAAATTTACTCTAAGAATTCCAATTGAATTACTACAGAAGCTTCGTGTTATAGCAGAAAATAATGGTCGTTCTGTCAATAAAGAAATTGAAATGCTTATAAAAGAGCATATTGAAAAAAATAAGGATATCTAAATACATAGTCCTTGGCTAATTATTAAGAGAATGTATTCATTCACAGACATTCCTTTTCTATTAGCCTTTTTTCTCACTTGGTTTAATAATTCTGCCGGTATTGTTAATGTAAATTTCTTCACCACTTGTCGCTCTCTTCCTCCTCTCCCTCTCCATACCTAATACCACTCACAATCCTTAGTAATATGCAACCAGCTAACATCAACCAAAGTCACCTTCAAATACCCCTTCATTTTTTGCACTTTTACCGGTTTATGCTTCTCTGGATATTCCCATGCATCATAAAACTTTTTACAAAACCTTTTGAAAAGCTCCTTATCGTCATTATTTAGCTTGTTATATCCTTTTACCTCAGTGGCATCAAACATTTACTTTCCTCCTCCTACATGGTCGTTCCATATTCTTCAATTCCTCTGAATATTCATCTAGGGGTAGACTCCCTAAATTATCAGTGTAGTAATCAATATTTTCATGCGGGTAACACAACTCCTGTACAATAGCCTGAGCCAATTCCCTGCGTGTTACCTGTGCTCCTGCAAATACACCAATTTTAATTTTCCTTGAGTTGGTCATTTATATTGCAACCTCCTCCCTTATCCTTACTCCATTTTTAATGGCCATTTCCTTTACTATAGTTACATATATTTCTTTAAGCCTTGGCTCATTTTCCAGCACATCAAGTATGTTTAATTTTTCTATTTTACTTGGAGCCATGCCATTTTCTTTAGCTCTTTTCTTAAGATTTACGATCAATACATTGGGTCTGCATTTACCCCTTACTTTCAGAGCTTCATACACCTGATCCTTTGGAGCCTTATAATCTCCAAGTTCTCTTCCTATAGCATTTAAAATCCTATTACACTCTCGGCGCCACGCTGCTTGTGGATTCAATGTAATTACATTTCTTATATCCTGCACTTCTTCTTTTACTTCAATTGTTTGTTTCTTGGCTTCCTCAATCTGTAAGCGCATGTCCTTCATTTCTTGAAGTGACTGAATCAAAACATCTTCTATGCATGTTGGTTTACTTTCCTTAACCCTGAAATAAGTTTCTTCTAACTCCTCATATATATCCCATGCTTCGTCAGTATCTAAAATTTTTGCATGTCTCGCTGCTCCCCTGTCTGTCCATAAATATAAAATAGATACAAATTTTAGGCTTTCGTCATTTAGTACATACCCTTTAAATTCCTTTAATTCCTCACCTTCCAATTTAAAATAATGTTTACCTTCTACAAATCTTTCTGAATTTCTAGTGAAGTTTTTACTTATGTTTTGTTCATTTGTTCCATATTGTTCAGCCAAAACCTTAGTAGTCATAATTCTCTGATTCTTAAATTCCATGGGCATTATATTACTCAAGTCTTATCCCTCCTTTCTATTTATTTCAAGTTCTTCTTAGGCGTTATTGAAATTTTTGCTAACCATAGAGGTAAAAAGTCTATATCCATTGCAAGCGTTGGATTATTTAGGTCAAATACCCCTGCCCCAAATTTGACGCACCCTCTATTTAGAACTAAATCTGATTGAACATTCTTGACTTGTCTATCTTTTTGATCTTTAGTTAATCCAATACCTCTGCAAATATAACTAACTCCCGTATAAATCTTTCCTGTGTTTTTATCTTTAGCAGCCATTAAATTGTCTCCATGAAAATTTACTTGTTTTGTTATCAAGTTACTCAACTTCATCCCTCCTATTTTCAATTATCCTGTGGTAATTCCCGTCTTTTTTTAATCCAGTCAAAAGCCTCTCTGTGAACGTATATTTTTCTTTCATCTCTAGTACATGGAAAACCTTTGACATTACATAATTCCCTAACCCTCCTTGGCTTCATACCTGCCAATTCAGCAAATTCTATAACACCAAATAATTGTTTAGGTTCTGTCTGCCTACTTACCAAGTTTTTTATATCTTCAAGTTCTTTGAGAATAAGCTCATCCAACTCTTTCGCTCCTCTCTTTTACTCAGATTTTTGTTTAGAAAATTTAAATGTATAAATTGCTTCAAGTATATCGTCAACTTCTTTACAAATTCTTTTGAAGTCACGTGCTTCACCTTCTGACACTTTTCCATCAGAACCAATTTCCATAAGTAGATCTTCACGATCGATATAATCCTTAATTTCTGTGTGTAGCTTTAATATTGATGCTGGTAAATCTTTAATTTCTATATTTGGTAGATATCTCTGACCAACTTCAGCACTTGTCTTCAGATGTTGATATGCAAGATACTGTGTATTATAAATTTCTATCATCTTGATAACTATACGGTCCGGCGGTATTCTTCTTCCCCCCTCATAAGCCCTTAAGCTTTCAACACATATGTCCATTAGTTCTGATGCTTTTTCTTGGGTCAAGCCTGCACTTTCCCTCGCTATTTGGTAGATATTTCTGCACTCTTTGTCCATTCAAATCACTTCCTTTTACTGGTAGAATTAGATTATAAGATTGCACTGCCTTTTTGTTATCTATTTGGCAACTTTATCATCAAAAAAAATATTATTGAAGAAGATAAAAGCAGGATCTTTTTTGAAAATTTTGCTGATTTTATACATTTCAGTTTCTGAAAAATCAGCATACCCGTTCTCTTTCCTATTATACGTAGATTCTGATATGCCGATCTTCTTAGCTATATCAGATTGTTTTAAATTATGCTCTACTCTTAAACCTTTTAACTTAAAATTAGCTTTCCTCTTTTCCAATGCTTTCACCTCATTCCTTTTGTTATCTATTTGGTAACTTTATTATATTATACGTTTGGCAACTTGTCAATAACTTTTAATAAAATTTATTTTATTTTCGGCAACTTAGCTGTTATTTTCGGCAACTAGATGCTATTATAATTTTAAAGAGGTGTTATTATGGCAACTTTTAATC
>DAIMMR010000287.1:0-5090 GCA_036720575.1 Clostridium sp. | reverse complement strand
TGGAATACCCCCTTTTTGGTGTATCCCAAATTTAGCATTCTATCATCATGGCTGAATAGTTACTTTTTTCTAAAAGTTTTAAGAGGTACTGTCCCATTTTTTCTCCTTCTTTTGTGAGAATTATCATTCCATACTTTTCATAATTTATCAAGAGATTCTTAGGTTCAGGTGGAGTTTGCTTATAAGGAATGCCTTTTCTCCATCTGAACCTTAGAAGAACTTATCCAGGCGCGTAGCAGTGCTTATCCCCCGCTTTGAAGAAAAGCAGATATCCCAAATCTTTGATTTGGTGATAGTCGCTTTCGCTGTGTGCGATGGGGGTGTTAGCAATGGTAGCGATCGGATAAATTTCAATTCAGCTAATTTCTGTACCATTTTTGTAGCTGAAGGAGGCTGCACATTTAAAGCCTTTGCCAATTCATGAATTCTTGTAAACCCTTCCCCACATAGATGGAGTTAAAACATCATATTCCTTTTTCATGTACTCACTAAAGGTGAAAAAGTCTCCATGTGCCATATTATCCTCCTACAAATTACTATCTCCTTCGAATGTTTTTTATTTCATAAACTAATTCCTTCACGTCAACATATACCAAAATCACTAAACTTATAGGCATAATAAATATAAATATAGTAAAAATAAATTGTAATATACTTTTAATTATCATACATCATTTTTCGCTTTAAATTATATATCTATAAATACTATGCTTAAAGTTCGTTCCATATACTAAATAAATTTAACTAATTTGTTTTTTGCTGATCAAAGGTTTTTATTAAATTATGATTTTGAAGTTCATCACAGTATTCTAATTCTTTAGTATATTCTTCTTTTTCCTTTTTAAGTGCATCCGTTTCTGAAATCTTATTGCCTGTTGCCACGTCATAATAGGTATTTGTCCACGACACATATAAATTTTTTCCATCTATAAAGGAACCATTTCTAAGAACAACTTTTTCACTGTCCCCATTTAACATATCTTTACCAAACATATAGTTTTTAGGTAAATTATATAAGTTTGCTAAAGTAGGATATAGATCCATCTGACAGGTGTACTTATGGTTAACTCCTGCATACTTGTCTCCTGGAAAATGAATCAATAAAGGTACTTTTTGATATTTAAACCAAGCATAATCATCATTTCTACTTTCATTTTCGAAGTTAAAAAGCTGATTTATATTATCCTTTGGTATAGCAAAATGATCTCCATACAGTGCCACAATAGAATTTTCCATCATTCCTTCTTCTTCCATCTTATCTAAAAACTCTCCAAGCTGTGCATCTGTATAATGTATTGCCTGTAAGTAGTTTCCAAGAAGAGTGCCTTTATATTGACCTACATCAAAACTTCCATACTTGTCCACGGCCTCATAAGGATAGTGACTTGTTAGTGTCACTAAGAAAGAATAATAGGGCTGTTTAAAAGTCTTCATCTTTTCAAGGGACTGATTTAAAAACGAATTATCACTAATTCCAAGTCCTATCTGTTCACTTGCATCAAAACTGTGCTCTCCAAAAAAGTCATCAAAATCCTGAGCTTTGTTCATAACATTTCTATTCCAGAATCCTTCCGTATTACCATGAAGGGCTGCAGTATAATAATTTTTATCTTTTAGTTCACTTGCTATAGAGTCATATTTATTTCCACTATAAGTATAGTAAGCTGCTCCTGACTGTGCAGGATACAGTGAATTATTTGACATAAGCTCTGCATCAGAGGTGTTTCCCCCTGCAACTTGATAATAGTAGTTATCAAAATACATACACTTATTTACCCATCTATTTAAATTTGGTGTTATTTCCTGTCCATTTATTTTTTGATTTATAACAAACCCCTGAAGTGCTTCTACCTGAATTACTATTAAATTTTTTCCTTCAGCCTGACCTTTAAAATTAGTTTCTCCTGTGGTATTATTATTGTTTTGTAAAAAAGTTTTTATCTTATTTTCTTCATCTGTAGATAATTTTTTTGAATTTTTAAGGCTAGTACTTATATAGTTATATGAATCTACTATATGAAAATTTACATTTCCTATCATTGTAGTTAAGTATATTCTGTTGCTCATGGCAGTTAAAAGCGTAGGTTGTTCTTTAGATACCCTATAAAATGTTTTTGTATTGATACCTACTCCTACTGCCAAAATTACTATAAAGCTCACCAGTCTTCTTCTCATAGGCACTATACCAAACTCTGCTTTTTTATACTTTCTCTTTAAAGGTACTAAAATAAGTATATCTACCAGATACCACAAATCTTTAACACTAGCTACACTAGTTACACTTGCAGATACCCCTTTTAACAGCTTAGCATTTTTTATAGCTGCTACTGTAGTAATGTCCTTAAAATATCTATAGTACATTAAATCTGATATAAGTATTAAACTTATTATTATATCTACTGTATATAAAAAACTTATTCTGCTCTTCTTTTTAAGAATCAGTGAAAAACTTATCAATATCAATATAGAAGCAGCTATTGCAAGTCTTACAGACACTGGTACAAAGCTAGATGATATATCTTTTTCATAAGATATTAATTTCCAAAACATTATAATAAAAAATAAAATTATATCTACATTATCAAATAGTAAACTAGTTGCAAGATTAAATAATCTGCTATTTCTTATATCCACTGCAAAGTTAAATAATTTACTATTTTTTATATCCGTAATCTTCATTTCTTCTCCTTTTTATAATTAAATATTTTTTAATTTATAAAGAGAATTTTACAATATATAAGTGACACTTGCATGGCAAGGATGTTAACAATTTATTAATGAGCTATTAACATTCTTAAGCTTTATATACAACAAAATAAAATTTTATACCATTGTCTGTGTTTTTAACACCATATTTATATCCATGAAGTATCAATATATTCTTCACTATAGCAAGGCCTATCCCCGTACCACCTAACTTTCTATTTCTTGATTTATCTAGTTTGTAGAAATTATCCCAAATTTTTCCTATTTCTTCTTCTGGTATACCCCTCCCTGTATTTTCTACAGACACAATAGTTTTATTAAGCTCTTCTTCAATAGCAAAAGTTATAACTCCTCCTTCATAGGTATTTTTTATAGCATTAGTTGTAAAATTGGTTATTACTTGCTCCATTTTATCCCAATCTGCACAAACTTTAGTTTTTGTTATAATGTTGCAATTTATAGTTATACCCTTATCCTTTATGACTTTATAAAATCTCTTTATTACAGATTCTATAAGATCATCTATAAAGAACTCCTCTTTAGAAAGTTTTATGGTTCCAGATTCAAGATGGGATAAATTTAACATATCTGAGACTAAATTTGCCATCTTATTACTTTCATCTATTATAACATCAATGTACTGGTCTCTCTCATTTTCTTTAAATATTCCATCTTTTAACCCTTCTGCATATCCTCCTATTAGATTTATTGGAGTTTTAAGTTCATGGGAAACTGCGGCTATAAATTCCTTTCTGGCCTTATCTATATTTCTTTCTTTTTCTATATCCTTTTCCAGTTTCTCATTAGCTGCATTAACTGAAGTTAGGGCTTTATCTAAATTGTATGATAAAAAGTTTAATGTACTTGCCAAATTTCCTATTTCATCTTCATTTTTAATATTGCACTTTTCAGAAAAATCAAGTGCTGCCATTTTCTTTGCAGTATCATTTAACTTTACTAAGGGCTTTGAAACCATATTAGTATACATTAAACATAATATCAAAATTAAAACTATGGCACCTATATAAAAATAAAAGTAAAATTCCTTTATTACAGAAGATGCTTCATTTACAGGCTGTAGAGATGTAATTGAAAATATTATCTCCATATTTTTTTTATTAGGTACAACTGTTAATATATTTTTTGTACCGTTAATTTTTTTTTCGGTGATTACAGTTACAGACCTGTTATCTCTTTTTACTTGCTCTAATAAATCAGAATTCATAGTCCAATTTACTATAATATCATTTATAGCTTTTATTCTAACTGCATCATAGCTTTCGCTATCCAATTTTGTTATAAATTTTATTTTTCCACTTCTATCCATTATAACTATTTTAGCATTATTATCCTGTTCAAATCTTCTAATTAAATTAGTTAACTTATCTTCATCATTTGTCTTATTATAAAGCGTTCTAAACTTTTCAACCTGATTTAGCATATTACTTTCTTTTTTGTTTATATAAAACCTACCAAAAAATAGTATCTGAAATGTTAATGTACTACTTATAAAAATTATAAACACCAGTGCCGTTATTATAAACAATTTCCATGTTATATTTTTTCTTATTCTGGTAACAAGTTTGTTTTCACTTATGATATTACTTATTTTCATTGCTTTTTTACCTCAAATTTATAACCCACCCCTCTAACAGTGGCTATTAAATAAGATTTAACTCCTAATTTTTCTCTGAGCCTCTTCACATGGGTATCTACTGTTCTAAGATCTCCATAGTAGTCTATTCCCCAAATTGCGTCTAAAATTTTTTCTCTACTTAAAACTATGTCCTTATTCTTTATTAAATAACAAAGTAATTCAAATTCTTTTGGAGAAAGATATACATTTTCATCATCTACTTTAACCTCATGACCTTCCCTATTTATGTAGAGTCCATCATAACTATTTTGCTTATTCTGATTTTCTTCCTCAGAATAAGTTCTTTTCAAAAGTGCCTTTATTTTGGCTACCAATACTTTTGGACTCACTGGCTTAGTCACATAACTATCTGTCCCAAGTTGAAATCCTAAAAGCTGCTCCTCATCCTCAGCTCTAGCTGTAAGCATAATTATAGGCACATTGGAAATCTTTCTAAGTTCTTTACATGCCGTCCATCCATCCATTATAGGCATCATTATATCCAGTACTACTAAATCCACATGATTTTTATTAAATTTTTCTAGTGCTTCCTGACCATTTCCTGCTGGAATCATATTCAATCCTTCACTTTTTAAATAGGCTTCTATGAGAAACCTCATTCTTTCTTCATCATCTACCATTAAAATAGTCTTGTTCATTTAAATATCTCCTAAAATATATTATTTTTCATTAACTCAACTTTCGCAATTTAAAAACTTTGCGGATCAAAGCTTTTTGAGTTGAAAAT
>DAIMMR010000286.1:0-5102 GCA_036720575.1 Clostridium sp. | reverse complement strand
CTGCGGGCGAAGCCCTTTGAAAATAAAATTTTTAACTGAAGTTGTAATGGAAAAAATTTAAAAAATAAATTGCCCACTAGAACTTGACACAAACGACAAGGGTGTCCATGGTGACGTGGAATCTGAAGGAAGTCGGCGGCAAAGTTCTGGTCTGACGAACAGAAACTACATATAAGGCATATGCTTGTGGGTAAGGTTGCCGTACAAACCAAAGCCCTAAACTATCCGAAACAAGTGGTGTAAATGTAGCAGACAGATGGAGTGAAAGATTGCGTTCTTACCCGGGGAGGTCTGATAGGTACGTTGTGGATATGAAATTAGGAATAATAACCTACGCAGTGATGTGTAGTTGAACTATCAGAAGTCAGCAGAGGTCATAGTACCACGCAGTATGCGTCAGCGTGGGAAGGACTGAACAATAGGAGGTTTCAGAATTTTGAAAGATACGAAGAATTATGGTAAAAGCAGACAACTTCATAAGAAAGGCTATCTACATGGAAATAGAGTGGAACTCAAAAGCAATGTAGAAGTGCATAGTAATTCTTCTATGTCCAATAAAGGAAGAAACAACGTCAATGAATACAGTAGTGATTTACTGGAGCGAATACTATCAAGAGATAACTTGAATATTGCCTATAAAAGAGTAAAAGCCAATAAGGGAAGTCATGGTATTGATGGCATGACATTAGACGAACTTTTACAATACCTAAAAGAACATGGACAGGAATTAAGGCAATCACTACTTGAAGGAAGATATAAACCACAACCTGTCAGGAGGGTGGAAATTCCAAAGCCTGACGGAGGAAAGAGATTATTAGGAATTGATGAAACCATAGATTCAGGAAAGTTGTACAGCTTTGAACTTTTAGACAGCAGTAATTTTCAAGCTATTGAAAAACTGGAGGTGAAATAACTTGGAAGTTTATAGCAGCAGTATAATTAGCCCTAAAGGGAATAGTGGCATGACTTTGTTAAGTTCCCATAATGATGAAACTACAGTTAGTTTTCCAAATGTAGGCTTTGACTTCTACTATAATGGAGTAAATTGCAGAACTACTATTAAAACAAATGGTAACTCATGGGTAGGCTTTACTGGATCAACAGAACAGCTAAAGATAAATAGAAGAGATGCAGGGGCAGATAATATTTACTATTGTCAGGAAACTGTAAATGGAAAACCTACCTTTAGAATTAGATGGGAAGGTCATGGAGTGTACAGCACCTGGGGAACTCTCAATTTAGTATGGAAATTGATACTTTTTAATGATAGTGCCATGGTACTTGTCATTGAACAAATACCTAATACTGGAACAAATTCATTTGTAAATCCAAACCTTAGAACTACTACTTTAACTCTTCAAAATAACAAATCCTATGCATTTATTCCAGGGCAGGATCAGGGCAAATCATACACTATTCAGGAAGGAGCTTACATTCAGACTAACATTAAATATCTCATGGTAGATGGAAATGATATTAAACATTGGGATGTTTCAAGTGAAAGTTATGTTAAAGTTTCAGAGCTTCCACTGACTGCAGATAAATTCCAAAGCTATGGTGATGACAATTACCATAAAGAAAGAACAGGACTTGTAGCTTCTGCTCCAATCTTAAAAATATGGTCACCACTAACCGAGATGCCGGCACCTGTGGTGACTCAAACAATTAAACCAAAACCTGTAATTGTGAAAATGAAAGAAGATATTTTATTTACGGAAGCATACATAATAGACATAGTTAATGCAGTAGTAAACTTAGATAATACAGGCAGTGGAATTATAGTTTTTATAGTAAGTACAGATAGTGGAGTTTCATGGAAAGCATGGGATGGAAGTTCATGGGCACTGGTGGATATAACAAATATGGAGGATGTAAAAACTAAAGGAATGACTATTACAACACTTCAAGGAATTACTGAAGCACAATGGACGTCTCTTGGTCTTTCAGATAAGAAGATAAGACTTGCATGGTATATGGAAGTTAGTTCAAGTGCAGATGTTTTAAGATGGATGAAAAATAATTTAATTATGCATTTTGTAAAAATTGATAATCCTATGGAATTTGAAATATTTTTAATTAACACTTACGAACCACCGCTTAACCTGAAAGATAATAAGAGCAATGCGAATGAAACTTTTAGAAAAGAATTAAGCAAGTTACGAACTAAACGATAAACAAACTTATTTAATAATACATTATGTTTTTTAAACAGAAAATGCTTGCACTTGTAGGCTAGTAAAAGCAATTTGGATAAAGTATTGGATTATGATAATTAGCTGCATTTTAATAAATATAATATAGAACTTTAATTGAGGATATTCTAATTTTGTTCACTAACTAAAAAGGCAATCATATCTTTTTTTATTTTGCCCCTGGTAACAGAAATGGTGGTATTGTCCAAATATTGCATATGTTATATAATATTGCTATAATTAGTATGTGTATGAATATTTATACTAAATTAGGGGGATTCATGAAAATGAGTAAAAAAATTCTGAAACCACTTGTAAGTCTTGGAATTATGTCATTAGTTATAATTACAGTTTTACCAGCTAATCCAGTTAAGGCAGCAGTAGGTCAAGTCACAAGAAGAAGTGGTGCTGATAGGTATACTACAGCAGCACAAGTTGCTACGTCAAATTGGACAACTTCAGATAATGTTGTGTTAGTATCAGGAGAGGGATATGCAGATGCAGTAAGTGCTTCTGAATTAGCTAAGAGATTAGATGCTCCTATATTAGTAACAACAGCTGATGCATTGGATCCAAATACATCAGTTGCTTTATTTTCATTAGAAGCTAAAAATGTATATGTAATAGGTGGAAATGCTTCAATTTCACAGGATGTGAGGGATAGCTTAAAATCCAAATATAAACTAACAGAATTAGGTGGAGCAAATAGATATGAAACTAATATGGCTGTCGCTACGGAATTAGTTAAATTAGGAGTAGATGCAAGTAATGTTATGATGGTTGGAGGGGAAGGATTCTCGGATGCTTTATCAGTAGCACCAATAGCTTCAGCTAAAGGACAGATTCTTTTGTTAGCTAACAATGATACAAGTTGTATGAAACCGGCAATTGACTTCGTAACAAAAAATAAGTCAAAAGTTACGGTTGTAGGAACTACAAATGTAATAAGTGACAAAATGTATAATACAGTTAACGGCACTTCAAGGGTTAATGGAGGAACTGATAGATTTGACACTAACTTAAAAGTATTAGCAGCATTCAGTACAACACTAAATTTTAATAAAGTATATATTGCGAATGCAAGCAATGATGGATATGCAGATGCATTAGTAGCATCTGCAGTAGCTGGAAAAACTGGAGCACCATTAGTATTATTGGATAGCCAAACATCACAAGCAACAGCAAATGCGATAGATTACATAAAAACTAATATACCTAAAACTTCAGACTTAAATGTTATAGGTGGAACAGGTGTTGTTACAAATGATACAGTTGATATCATAAACGGCATTATCACTGGTAAGCCAATAGTAAGTTTTAAAGATAAA
This sequence comes from Clostridium sp., assembly GCA_036720575.1. Lineage (GTDB taxonomy): Bacteria > Bacillota > Clostridia > Clostridiales > Clostridiaceae > Clostridium_B. The sequence continues at coordinate 1,582 of DAIMMR010000286.1, read as the reverse complement.
AATTTAGAAGAGGCAGTAAGAGACTCTATTGATAAACCAAATGGTACTTTGTATAAAAGTGATGTTGAAAAAATAACTGTATTAAGTGCTCAGGATAGAGGTATAAAAGATATTAGTGGAATTGAAAACTTAACTAATTTACAATCACTTGCTTTATATAGTAATCAAATAAGTGATATAAGTATGGTAAAGGATTTAACTAATTTACAAGAACTTTATTTAGATTCCAATAAAATAAGTGATATAAATGGGTTAAAGGGTTTAACTAATTTAGAATCCCTTTTTTTAGCTGATAATCAAATAAGTGATATAAGTGGATTAAAAGATTTAACTAATTTGCAAACTCTTTATTTACAGAATAATCAAATAAGTGATATAAATGGGTTAAAGGATTTAATTAATTTACAAAAGCTTTTGTTAGAGAACAATAAAATAAGTGATATAAGCGCATTGAAAGGTTTAACTAATTTAGAATCCCTTTCTTTAGATGACAATAAAATAAGTGATATAAATATGTTAAAGGATTTAACTAATTTACAAAATCTTTTTTTAGCTGACAATGAAATAAGTAACATAAGTGCATTGAAAGGTGTAACTAGTTTACAAGAACTTTATTTAGATTCCAATAAAATAAGTGATATAAGTGAGTTGAATAGTTTAACTAATTTACAAGCACTTGGGTTAAGTTCCAATGAAATAAGTGATATAAAGGGGTTAAAGGATTTAATTATTTTAAAATTTCTTGATTTAAAGAACAATAAAATAAGTGATGTTGATAAGGCTTCGTTAAAAAATTCTTTACCAAGATGCACTATCATATATGAATAACATATATGTATAGTATATTATTTTATGTTGAAACTTTGAATTGTTAACAGTAAACTAAAAGCCCATATCTAACGGTATAGGCTTTTTTTATATTCAAAATTTCAGAGAGGAGGAAACTCATGTCGTATAAACAAAGTTTAGCTTACAGCAAAAACCTAATAAAAGAAACTAAAATAGAAGTATTAAAGAAAAAGCCAATAATGCCATTCACAGGTATTGCAACAGTTAAACTCTATGATTCACTTACAGGAAAACAGACTTACGAAGCTAAGAGTGAAAACAGAATATCTGCTGTATTTGGAAATATAGCTTATCTTGATGGATTTTATTACCCTATATTAGATAACATGAAGGAAATTTTATTAAAAGATATATTTACTACTTATCCTTTTAGAATAATGGTTTTGACTACAGGGGATATACCAGAAGATGTTTATGACTACTTCACCTGGGGAAGTATTGTGGGGTATGCCGATGCATGGTACACATATAGTGGATGTATTGATACTTCAGGTGCAAGTGCTAAATATAAAAGCTGTATAGCAAGGTACAACAAGGACGGCACATTTTTTGATAAGGTTGAAGTGTATACTGGAAGTTCTGGATTTATAAATATCACTAAGATACCAAATAATAAATTTTATTCAATTATACAGTACAATACTGCTGTAGAGTTAAATAATGATTTAACTCTATACGGAGCCGGAGGTTTTACTTCAAGTTCATATGATAGTGTCGTTTGGGATAATGATAC
>DAIMMR010000285.1:0-5111 GCA_036720575.1 Clostridium sp. | reverse complement strand
TATCACCACGTTTAAGTATCGCTACATTCTACGAATTCGCAGTGCAGAATTAGGCTCCCTATTAGTTTCGTTATTTGCAGCTATGACGAAGTGGAAAAATGAGTATTATTAATTTTCTTTTAGCCCTAAAATTGTCATTAAATTGTTTAAATTCTTTTTTTCTTTAATGAAACGAGGAGGTATGCTTCTTTGTATTGAACCTTTTATCCCAATTTTCTCTTCCATTTCTGATGATACTGCGTGATAGGTTCTTCCAATTTTGTTTAACTTTTTTTGACTGACTAAGATAGCTTCATTTAATAATTGGCTATTATTTTTATTCCCTTCCACGATCACTAGATTATGATAATCCATACTCCTTTTAATGTGAGCATTATTGGGATAACAGTGGGAAACCTCTTTTGCTTTCATTTCTGTTAATTGGTTGAAGTCGATGACCTTATCCACAGTAAAGTATCCGATGATATATAGTGCTTCATCAAATTTATGGGTCATAAAAGGAGTCAATCCCGCATAAAATACCAGAAGATCACCTTTATTTAATTTTAGCAAATAATTTCTTTTAGTTGTAGGATCTCCGTAAGTAAAAGTTTCAAACTCAGGATCAAAATGCATAGGGTTATCTTTAATTTTTTGAGGGAGATAGTAAGATAGTGGATGACCTGATCGACCTTTAGTGTTCATGTATGTTTTTGATTCTACTGAATTTAGATCACCTTCAGGTATTGGTATAAATTCAAACGAACCATCCTCAAAAATTGGTGCAAGCGCACCCCCACACCCCTTATCAATTCCTACCCTTAATAACATTGCCTTTTTCATAATACACAACCTATCCCTTCTATGAAATCGAACGGATACCCATTTTTTCCAGAGTCATAATTTTTTTCTAACCATTTTAAAAAATCTGAAACTAAATCTGTTGAAAAATTGCATTTATGTCCTGGTCCCTTCTTAATAATTGCCAAAAATTCTTTAGGAATAGCTATGGCATCTTTACCAAAATAATAAAAATGATCTGACACTAAAACGTATTTTCCACTAAGATCATGATCCATATCCTCTTTGTGGTGATATTTATTCTTTTTTTGGTTCAATTTGTCTTTATTTTTAAAATAGATATTGTCTAAACGATTATGAAATCTTTTATCATTATAATAGCTGTTAAAATCCATTTTTTCGGTGACTTTCATGGCATAAATTAACTTATTATTACCTATTGTGCCCTTTGAACCTGTGCCTATAATCCAATCTCCGACAGAGGCAGTTCTGCGAATAATTGGTTTACAACAAGCTAATGTACAAAATCCATCAAAAGGATTGGGAGCAAAACCTGTATCAGAAACCATTACATATGAAAAAAATTTCATTTTCATTTTCCCCGATTTTTAATCAATACATTCAATTATTTACTTTTTTAGATTATGAAACAAGTCTTTAAACGGTAAAAAGAAATTCGTTTAACGCAGATATAATGTAACATAATAAAATAAATAAAAGAAAAAATAAAAGGAGTATGTAATTAATCTTTAGCTAGAACTCTGGAAGGTTTCTTAGATTGTCAGATGCTGTTTTATTGCTGTCAGTGCGAATATATTTAGTTCCGTTAATTTTAACAATTCGCACATCTTCTCCTTTATTCCAACCATCAGCCTTTTTGAATATTGTTACAAATGTCTTGCCTTTTTCGATAGTTGATACTACTTTAGTTCTTGACCATTCACTTGATGTTCCGATTGTTTTTTCTTTATCTTCGTGTACTTTGACTTTCTCAATGTGAGTCTTTTTACTATTATTGTAACTTACAGCAGATATGCAGTAATCAGCCCATTTAGCCATTTTTTCACCTCCTATGTTTTTTTTAAAGAAATGGAAGGTAGGAACCTTCCATCTATTTCTTATCTCTATGCCATAATCCTATAATTTGGCCTTTTTCACCATTTTTAGTGGTTTTTTGCCTAATTCTGTTGTATTTATGGGTCTTAGTATTATGGATTCGTTCTTTAGCCATAATTTTTACTCCTATTATTTTTTAGAGCCTAGGCTATGGGAATAATATCCTTTGCATTAATAGCCCTCACGTTTTTAGAATTAATTCTAAAGTTTAATCGGGAATTGCAAAATAAACAAATTCAATAGATGTTTATCTTAAATATTATCCTGCTTAAGCTAAATAGTCAGAAAAATCAGTTCATTTAGTTGGTACTCTTATTTAACTCGTTTTCTGACAATTTTGTTTGTCTTTATGAGTGCCTAATTCGCATTTTAAATGCGTTTTCCATTGGTTTATTATTATGTTCCCTTTGCATTGATCACCTCTAATTCTTAGTCAACTATATAATTTAACTCAAAGCCTTATATAAGTTGTCATTCACTAACATTATTAATATAATTTGACAATTTAATTAATGGAAAATTAATTTATAAAGATTTATATACTAGGAAATTATGAAAAAAATAATAATTTAAGAGTGGTACTCTTATTTATCTCGTTTTCACGAGCTAAATTTATCCCATTGGGGATAAATTCCCTTTTTTATTAAAAATAATAAATTAATTTTAAAAATTATAAGTTCCTACACTATTCAACTTATCTTAGTTCATAATCTTTAAGATAATCTAAATTTAATTCCGGTTGGCTAAGATCCATGAATGGAACCCATGAATATTTCCTGGATATATCATCCAATGTCTCTAAAATATTCTTTTTCCTATTTAATGTTTTATCGTTTACTTCCGCTTTTTTTTGAGTACGGAGTATACGTAGAAGAGTTAATTCTAATAATTTGACTTTTTGGATATCTTCAACTTGATTTTTTTTAATGATTAAATCTTTTAATATCCTAAAACTAATTTTATATTCGTTAATCAAAAGTTCAGCTATTTTCATTTGATTATAATGTAAGTTATCAATTAATTCTTGAAGTGTTGTTACATATATTCTATGTCTGAACATGTTTGGTTCATTCAACTCTTCTAAATTGTCAATGTCAATTGGAACAACTTCTTTATCTTTGTAAAGATAAACAGAATCAGAATGTAACAATTTTTTTCCTTCTATATTATGATAATTTAATAATATTCCAAATATGATCCAGGGTTCCCCATCAAAAGAACCGGTATCAATATTGTAGTTCAAATCAAAAGATACGCTTTCATTTGTAGGAATTGTGAATGTTTCTCCTTCCCACAATGTTGTCTCATTCTGATTTATTTTTAAAGTATGCCGTTGTCCCCCACGGTACATAACACTTGGTTGTCTAACGTATTCTTTAGTAAAAAATTCATATAACTTAATTGGAGTAGAGTTACTATTCCAAATTGAAAAAAGAACCCTGAAGCCATCCGAAGTTAATTTAACACCCTCAGTTACAAACTGAACTTCAGTTAACTTATTTTTTCTAAAAAATTTAGTTAATACTAAAAGTATAGCTAAAATAGTTACAGTAACGGTTATAAAGATTCCAATATATTCAACAAGATCAGATATTGTGAAAATTTTCACGATTAAATATGTTATTCCTAATGTTGCAATTCCTCCAAGGACATTAATCCAAAAGGAGGTGATTTGTTCTTTCATTGTTTCTTTAAAATAGTGATTAATTCTCCTAACTTGCCTGAAATAGTTTTTTGATGTTTTTCAATCAAATCTATATTTTTGGGTATAGAAGGAACTTTTACAGAGGTTAAACTTCCCAAAGGTGTAAGATCTATTGGGTATATCCTCTTAAATTTTTTTCCACTAATATTTTCGTATTTTATTTGAATATTAAATGGTTTTGCTAATTCATCGAAAGGGAGAGAATTTACTTCTTCTAGCCAAATTAAATAAGATTTTAAAATTTGATTAGGGGCTAAATATGGAATTCCTTCTTGAATGAAACTCAATTGAGACAAAAACTCACTTTTTTTATATTCAAAGTCAGGAATTACTTCAAATTCAATGTTTAAAGCTGTGCCATGTCCTGAATTTCCAATAACAAGATCGATAACTTTTACATTATCTTCTTGAGGTTGTAAGTTAGCAAAAATTTCTGGTTCTGTTTGAGCTAATCTCATCCTTTTAGTTTCTAATGCTAAAATTAGTGTACCAACTGCTAGTATCAGAGTTGCAATTAGTGTACCTAAACTTAAAGTTTCGGCAAAGTCGAATGGCCAAATCATTTTTTCACCTGATTATTAATAGTATAGTATAATTTAATATACTTCGTGGTGTGTAACTTGATTGTAAATTTAAGGTCCCCTAATTATTTTTGGATAAAAGGTATTACTTTAGTTCAGAAATAGTATAATACTAAATCTAGAATAAGTGATACATATGGTGAAAGATAAAAATAAAAGTTGGTGGAAACGGCAAGGTGCAGGAAGGCAATTTTTAATAATTTTCTGTGTTACAATCCTGTTTTTCCTACTTGTAGCCATGACAGCTTTTAGGATGGCTCCAAAGGAAAATACTGAAAATGTGACTCCTGTAATTAAAAAGAATGTGACCGAAGCGGAATATGTTACATTGGTGAAGAATGCAACTTCAGCAGCCAGTGCAAATAGTGCACTTACAAGTATGACTGCCACAGAGTACAGGCAAGGAATGGTTTCTCAAAAAGAAGCGGTAAATAGTATTGATGAATATTACTGGGAGGTCTATCGGGCCTATTGTGCGGTTGATGATGTGAATCCGCCGGAGAAATACAAAAACTCCCAACAATTTTTATCAAGTAAATTATTGTTACTATCGAAGGATGTAGCTACAATTAAAGATGATATTTCCTTAGGGTGGGGTCATGATGTTATGGAAGACTTGAAAACACTTGCACAGGATGAAGAGGATGTTGCAGACTATGGTAACAATATACAGTGAGCTTCAAGTTCTCAATAAGGAAGCAGTGGCCGGTAGTGGCTCGGCCTAATAATTTCTTTTCTTTTTTTAAAGTAGTATAAGGCTTGGATAAAAGTTATGTTTCTTCCCCAGTTGGTATATCCCAAAAGGGAAAAGAGAAAAGGCTTTAATATTTTTATATATCTATTTAGGCCTTAAAATGTATATTAATACTATTAATGGGTGTGGTGTGGTAAAATACATGTAAGTATTTTAGATGCGTGACTACGCATCT
>DAIMMR010000284.1:0-5130 GCA_036720575.1 Clostridium sp. | reverse complement strand
AACTCTCAATTTTCAACTCTCAACTCAAAAAGCTTTGCTTCGCAAAGTTTTTAAAATGCGAAGGTTGAGTTACACTTATGGGTGTATTAATTTTTTTAGGAGAAAAACATGAGTTCATATATTGATAATTTAATAGACAAGTTATGCAAAAACTATAGTTTTAATATTATAGAGATAAAAGGTATAAATGGAATATGCAGTAGATGGGCGTTATGCAGAGAACAAAATTCTATTATGCAGGTAGTTTTCTTTTCTAAGGTGGAAAGTTATAGAAATGTAAATGCTGAAGATATAAAGTTACGTTTAAAAAATCTGTTTGACAATAAAAGTGTAAGACTTGTACAAATAGTGTTAGATAGGGAAGTACATGCCACAGTGGATAAAAATAACAATCCACAATGTGGATTATTATTTTTAAATCCTTATTTAAATCAAATAACTTTGTATACTCCTGATTTGGAGGAGTTAGCTAAAGAAATATACAATTGTATGATTTATGTAAAACAAAGTACTTTGGCAAATAAGCAGTCAAAAAATATATATAAAATGAAAGACTTAATTGTAACGTGGATTATAATAGCTTTAAATGTTGCTGTATATGCAGTAACAGCATACTTTTCTGGAAATGTATTTGACAGTGATGTAAATGTACTTGTATTTATGGGAGCTAAGGTTAACTCACTTATAGCTTCAGGACAGTACTATAGACTTTTTACTTGTATGTTTTTACATGCGGGAATAGTTCATTTAGGAGTAAATATGTATTCACTTTATATAATGGGTTCTTTTGTTGAGAAAGTGTATGGTAAGGTTAAATATATAGTGCTGTACCTTATATCAGGTTTAGTTTCTTCCGTATTTAGTTTTATGTTTTCGTCCTCTATTTCAGTAGGAGCTTCAGGAGCAATATTTGGACTTTTAGGTGCGGCATTGGTATTTGCTATAAAAATGAAACATAAAATTGGTAAAGAATTTTTTATGAATGTATTATCTATAATTGTGATAAACCTTGTAATAGGATTTTCTGTAGCAAATGTAGATAACTTTGGACACTTAGGAGGACTTGTAGGAGGAGTAGTTATAACATATTTATTGGGCAATGTAAAAAACATCGCCCAATAAATAATTGTTAAATAAATAAATTTTCCAGGTCATTTGAAAATAAGGTTTCCTTTTCCATAAGTAACTGAACTGTGGTTTTAAGACAGTGCCTATTTTCAATAAGAATATTTTTTACATCATTATATATTGAATCTGTAAGACACTTACACTCTTTGATAATCTCATTTTGATTTATATTTAAATCTGATAGTTCCCTCATGTTTAAAAGACCTAAAGTGTTTCCCATTCCATACTGAGTTACCATTTTAAAGGCTATGTTTGTGCTATGCTGAAGGTCATTATAGGCACCTGTGGTTACGTAATCTGCTCCAAAGATAACTTCTTCAGCAGCTCTTCCGCCTAAAAGTACCATTATTCTTTTACGCAAGTAATCTTTATTTTGATAGAGCTTGTCCTCAGGTATACTTAAGGTATAACCTCCAGCTCCCTTAGTACTTGGAATGATTGTTATTTTAGAAATCTTTTCATTTGGGAGTACTTTTGAGGATATTAGAGCATGACCTGCTTCATGGTAAGCAGTTATTCTTCTATCTATATCTTTTATATAATCCCTATCTTTTTTCTCATATCCTGTTAGTACTATGGAAAAAGCTTTATCAATGTGCTTGTTTTCTATATAAGTACTATCTTCTTTACAGGCGAGTATAGCAGCTTCATTTATTAAGCTTTCAATTTTTGCACCTGAAAAGTAAGAAGTTTTTTGAGCCCACTCGTGTACATCTATATTGTCTACAGGTTTATTTTTTAAGTGAAGGGATATAATTTTTTCTCTTGAAGAAACGTCAGGAAGAGTTACTTCTATATGTCTGTCAAATCTTCCAGGCCTTAAAAGGGCAGGGTCTAACATATCTAACCTATTGGTGGCAGCTAGTATTACAATTCCCTCTTTTTCATTAAATCCAGACATTTCCGTAAGTAGGGCATTTAAAGTTTGATCTCTTTCATCGGAACCTCCGCTACCTCCTGAGCCATCTCTTTTTTTACCTATAGCGTCTATCTCATCTATAAATATAACCGCTTTTCCAGATTTATTGCTTTTAGCCTTTTTAAATAACTGCCTTATACGGCTGGCACCTACACCTACATATACTTGCACAAAATCAGAGCCTGAAACAGCATAAAATGGGACTTCTGCTTCACCTGCAATGGCTCTTGCAAGGAGAGTTTTTCCGGTTCCTGGCTCACCGAATAGTAAAATCCCTTTTGGCATTCTTGCACCATAAGATGTATATTTTTTAGGGTTCTTTAAAAAATCAACTATATCCTGTACACTCTCTTTAGCTTCCTCATTTCCCGCTACACTTTTAAAATTGCAATTAGAATCTTCTGTGGCAGAAGCATCCAAAGAATCGAGAGACACTATTTTTTTGGAAGATTTGTTAGAAAACTTAAGTCCCATAAAAACAGCTGCCATAATGGAAATTACAAGTATAGCAGTAGGATAAGCTTGCCTGTTATTTACAGTATATTGTTCAGATACACTTATTCCATCGTTTAAAAGCACTTCTTTAGCATTAGGGGTTCTAGGATTATCTGTATCATATATGCTGCCGTTTTTTAATTTTACTCTTATTTTTGGAGAATCTGTCATATACACTGTTGAAACTATTTTTTTTGATACATCTTTTTGAAACGAAATATATGACTTATAGGGTATAGAGCTGTTACTATAATTCATAAATAGTAATATGCAAAGAGATAAAATAGAGGTTAAAATAGGAATTATTATAAACTTATTTTTTATCTTTTTCATTTAAGTTCTCCTTTCTTGAGATAGATTATCTATAGTGATTTATATAAACAGAGTTCTTGGCATCGGATGAATTAACTTAAAATTATAAGTTCTATAGTCAAATTTTGCAAAAGCAAACGAAACTTTATAAAATCATATAATAATATTATAATATTTTTATAAATTAGTCTAATTAAAATCATAAATTTTGCTAAAGTAATTTATGGAACTAGTATGTCAATTATAAAATTGTTTATTGCAGAAAATTTAATTTACTGTATACTTTATAATAAGAAGTTTGTAAATTTAGGGAGGAGATTTATATATGAAAGTGTCCTTTGGAAAAGCTATTTTGACAGAACAAGACATACTTGGTATAGTTCACGAGTATGTGAATATAGAAGGACTTAATATAGAAAAGATAAGTATAAATGAAATAATAACAATAGAGGGGACATATAAGAGCAAAATATCTGCAAATTTTCAAGTTAAGATGGGAATAGGAAATATAAATAACAACATAATAAATTTAAAAATATTTGATGTACATGTCTATAAGTTTAAAGTATTTAAGAATGTAAAAAATATTGTTCTTAAGAAATTATTAGATAACTTTTCCCCTTATGGGGTAGAGGTGGACAGGGATACAGTAAGAGTGGATTTAAATCTGGCAGTAAAACTTATACCTTACTTTAATCTTAAATTAAAAAAAGTAGAAATGCTTCCTGGGGCACTAGAGGTAGAAGCAGAAGATATAAGATATGAGGAAAAAAAGAAATTTCCAAACATAGAGAAAAAGAAAAGAAGTATACTTATTTTAGATAAGTATCATAAGTTTAGAAAAAAAGTTGCAAGCAAGGTACCACAAAAATATGAAAAAATCGTAGAGTATGGGATGCTTGTACCAGATATTATAATGTTATTTATAAGATTATTGAAGGATAAAAGGGTTAAAATAAAGGTTAAGATTATGCTGTCAGGTGTAATAGCTTACCTTGCAAGTCCTATAGATATAATACCTGATTTCATACCTTTTGTTGGGAAAATAGATGATGTTGCTCTGGCCTTTTTTGCACTTAATACTATAATAGATGAAATACCAAAAGAAATCATAATTGAAAATTGGCAGGGTGAGGAAAACATAATTTTGGTTACAAGAGAAGCAGTAAAATATATTACAAAAATAATTGGAAGTGCAAATGTTTCTAAGATTTTAAATCAGCTAAGCAATGTATTCAAATCATCTGAAAGAAAAGAAAAAGAAGGGAGAAGTGTTAGATAAACAATTGATATAACACGTAAATTGATATGGTTAAGAAAGTATATGCTATAAAAGAAGGATATGACTTTAAAAAAAACGAAAAGGTTGAAAATATTATAGTAGACACCTGGGCTGAATGTCTAAAATGCGTAAAAGGTGTTAAAGGTGCTGTATATAAGAGCTTTAAAGATACAAATTCAGCTTTGAAATATTTAAGAGGAAAGGATAAGCTTCTAAAAAAGTCTGATGGCAGCTATCCTAAAGATTGTTTGCATGTATATGTGGATGGGAGTTATAACATTTCGACGGAAATGTATTCTTATGCATTGGTGGCAGTTAAAAAAAATGTAGTTTATTATATAGAAAGCGATGCACATTCCTGTGAAGAAGGTAAAAATATAAGGCAAATATCTGGAGAATTAAAAGCAGCTGTTAGAGGAGTACAATATGCTCTGTCTAAGGGAGAGAAAAAAGTTGTTCTGTTCCACGACTATGAAGGAACCTGTAAACATGCCCTTGGGTTATGGGAGAGAAAAGAAGCCTCATCTATAAAATATTATAAAGAAATGAACGAGCTTATGAAAAACATTGAAGTTATATTTGTTAAAGTAGACAGCCATACGGGGGATTTATTTAATGAATTGGCAGATGAAAAGTGCAAGGAAAAGTTGCAAATACAATCAAAAAAAAGTGTTCAAAAATGGTTAATGAGTAATGAGATAAAGACAGCTAATGATGAAGTAAAAAATGAGATATTAAAAATTGCACCTAAAGGTGAAAAAAATATAATAGTTATTGATATATGAAAATGTAAAAATTAAGCTGTTTAAAAAAAATAAATTTGCATAATCTATCTAAAGAACATAAAAATTATAGTTCTGTAAAAGAAAAAGCATTTTTTAAAGAGAGGAGTGTAGTAAAATGCATGGAAAGTTTGTAGCAGGTGCAGTAATTGGTGCAGCAGTAGGAATGATGGTAGTACCAGAATTAGATAGATCTAAAAAGAGAATGATAA
>DAIMMR010000283.1:0-5171 GCA_036720575.1 Clostridium sp. | reverse complement strand
TGCAATTAGCATTACCTAAAAAGGCTTTTTACATTAATTTTTATAACACAGATCGTAGTTTCTCCCTGTGCAATTGAATCTAAAGTAGCTGGATTTCCATCTATACCAATAGTAACTCCATCCTTAACTCCTGATGATTTGAAAGCCTGAGCTGCACCTATTGTCATTTCATCACTCAATCCATAGAACATGTTTATAGCCTTATTAGCTTGATAAAGGTTAGTTGCAACATTCATGCCTTTTTCTCTCTGCCAGTCAGCTGGTTGTGTAGCTACAATCTTTACATTTGAATATTTTTTAGCTTCATTTAAAAATCCACCTTTTCTATTGTCTGTAAATACACCAGGAAGACCATCTAGCACACCAACATTAAATTGTTTATCTTTAAGTTTAGTTCCTAAATAGTCTGCAGCTTGAGCTCCTGCTTGTTTTTGGTCATATCCAACATAAGCATAAACATCTGCACCCTTTATTGGGCTTAAGGAGTTAAATACGACAACTGGTATCTTTGCATCATTTGCTTTTTTTACAACAGCAGCCATAGTTTTATCATCTGTAGTACATATTGCAATAGCATCAACCTGTTGAGTTATAACATCTTCAAGTATTTTTAACAATCCATTGAAATCGTCTTCTGTTTGAGGAGCCAATACCTTTATGTTAAATCCTTCTTTAGCTGCTTCTTGCTTTGCTCCTGTAACAGCCTGAGTATAAAATGGACTTACAAGTGATGGTGGAATAAATGCTATCGTTTTCTTTTTACTGCTTGTACTAGAATTTGAAGTGCTCGTACTTCCATATGCCATGAGACCTATACTTAAAACTAATACAAGTCCACATAATAGAATTGACCTCATACTTTTTCTAATTGGTTTAAATTTAATCATTTTTTAAATCCCCTCTCCTTTTAATTAAAAAATCAAGTTTATATTGTGAATTTTTATTACTAGTCTTGTCAATTATTCACTACCACCAAAGTTTTCATAACTTTTATAATGATTCTTAGCCTTCCAATAATTGAAAACGATTACTTAAATCCATAATAATATTTGTTCGTACAAATGTTAATTGTTTTTTTATTTTTATTAGTATAAATATTTATATAATTAAACTGGTGCTGTAGAATTCCGAACAACAAGTTCAGGTTCATATAATATAGAATCACTATCTTTAAACTGATTATGATTATTAATTAGTTTGATAATCAATTTTGCTGCATCTTCTCCCATCTTTTGTTTTGGATGGGTTATTGAAGTTAATTTTGGTTGTACAATCTTTGCTATTTGAGAATCATCAAAACCAATAATTGACAAGTTTTCAGGGACTCTTAATTTTAAGTCATGTGCAATATTCATAACCATAAAGGCAATTTGGTCATTATAGCAAAATACACCTGTAGAATGTTTGTCCTTCTCTAAAATGTTCTTTATTTTATGGGGTAATAATGTATTTGTTTCCTCTGACAAGTATGTTAAAATTTGATCCTGCCTTAGCAAAATATTATTTTCTTGACACTCTGTAATAAATCCATTCATTCTATTAACACCTTGCAAATCATCTACTTTAAAGATGCCCATTATATTCTTATGCCCTAAAGTAATAAGATGTTTTGCTGCTATCCTACCGCCTTTAAAATCATCAACACATAAACTTGGTACTTTAACTTGAAAATAAGATGCATTTATCATAATAAGGGGAATATGCTGCTCTATTAAATTGTTAAAATATCCTATGTTAGGACTTTGGTATGCACTCTTTGTAGGCTCTACAATGAATCCATCTATTTTATGTGCTAATAAATTTTTTAAATTGCTGCTCTCAAGCATTATGTTATTCTTAGTAGATGATAATAAGAGAGAATATGACTCATCACAAAGGGTATCCTCAATTCCTCTAATTATCTCAGGAAATATATAATTTGAAATATACGTAGTAAGTATTCCAATATTTTTGTTTCTATTTAAGTATATTTCATTTTGCTTAAAGTCAGACATATATATCCCACTCCCCTGCAGCCTATACAAATACCTTTCTGCTGCCAGATCACTTATAGCCCTCCTTATGGTATGCCTACTGACATTAAATAGCTCCATAAGTTCCGATTTAGTTGGGATTTTTTCATGTGGTTTGTACTTCTTATTAACTGCCCAGCTAATAATTTCTTCTTTTACTTTTTCATAGTAGACCTTAATGGAAAAGTAATTGAAGGAGATTTAAATCCATCAAGTGATACTCCAACACATTTAGTTCTATATAAAAATTTTCCTGACATTTTAGGTATTGTACACACACATTCACCTTGGGCTGTATCTTTTGCTCAAGCAGGTATTTGTATTCCTGCAGCTGGTACTACACATGGCGATTATTTCTACGGAGATATTCCTGTAACACCAAAGATGACTAAAGATGAAATAGTGACAGATTATGAGAAGCAGACAGGAGATGTAATTGTTAAAACATTCAAGGACAATAGTATTAATCCAAATGATATGCCTGGGGTTCTTGTAAATGATCATGGTCCATTTACTTGGGGAACCGATCCTAAAAATGCAGTTCATAACGCAGTTGTCCTGGAAGAGGTTGCCAAAATTGCATATCATTCCTTACAATTAAATTCTCATAATATTAGAATGGATCAAACTTTATTGGACAAACATTTTAAACGCAAACACGGAAAAAATGCATACTATGGTCAAAATAATAAATAAAAACAAGGAAAGAGGGTCAATTATGCTAAAAAATAAAGAAATGGAATTTTGGTTTATTGTAGGTAGCCAATATCTATATGGTGAAGATGCACTAGCAGAAGTAAAAAAACATTCTATAGAAATTGCGGATGCTTTAAATAAAAGTGGAAAGCTACCGTACCCTGTTGTATTTAAATCACTAGCAACTTCTTCAGATCAAATTAAAAAACTTATGAAAGAAGTAAATTATAATGACAAAGTAGCTGGAGTTGTAACCTGGATGCACACATTCTCACCAGCTAAAATGTGGATTGCCGGAACTAAATTATTACAAAAGCCACTACTTCATTTAGCAACTCAATTCAATGAACATATTCCATGGAAAACAATTGATATGGACTATATGAACTTACACCAAAGTGCTCATGGTGACAGAGAATATGGATTTATTAATGCAAGATTAAAAAAACATAATAAAGTTATCGTAGGGTACTGGAAAAAAAATGAGGTACAAACCCAAGTTGCTGATTGGATGAACGTAGCCGCAGGTTATATCTTAAGTCAAGACATCAAAGTTGCACGTTTTGGAGATAATATGCGTAATGTTGCCGTAACCGAAGGTGACAAAATTGAAGCTCAAATTCATTTGGGTGGACAGTAGATTATTTTGGTATTGACGATTTAGTAGCCGAAATGAAGAAAGTTTCAGAAAAAGAAATTGATGATACTTATGAAGAATTTAAAAATATTTACATCATGGATGCAGGAGAAAATGATCCTAAATTCTATGAAAATCAAGTAAAAGAACAAATTAAAATTGAAATTGCACTACGTCGTTTCTTAGAAGCTGGAAACTATACCGCATTTACTACAAATTTCGAAGATTTATATGGTATGAAACAATTACCTGGACTTGCAGTTCAGCGTTTAAATGCTGAAGGATACGGTTTTGCAGGCGAAGGTGATTGGAAAACTGCTGCTTTAAATAGACTTGTAAAGATCATGACAAACAATACAAAAACAGGTTTTATGGAAGACTATACTTATGAATTAAGTACAAGGCAATGAGAGAGTTTTAGGCGCTCATATGCTGGAAGTTGATCCGACATTTGCATCTGACAAACCTAGAGTAGTAGTTAAGCCTCTTGGTATTGGTGGTCGTGAAGATCCTGCTCGTTTGATATTCAATGGATGTGCTGGTAAAGGTACTGTGCTATATCAATGCTTGATCTTGGAACACATTATCGCCTGATAATCAATGAAGTAAATGCTGTAGAGCCTACCGAAGATACTCCCGAGATACTCCCGAACTTCCTGTAGCTAAAATGGTATGGCAACCAGAACCAAACTTCGCTGATGGTGTAAAAGCCTGGATTTACGCTGGTGGTGGTCATCATACTGTTCTTACTTTAGGATTAACAGTGGAGCAAGTATATGATTGGTGCCGCATGGTTGACTTGGAATCAGTTATCATAGATCATGATACAAATTTAAGAGATATTATAAGAGAAACTACAAAATAGTTGATTAAATTTAATAAAAATGTCCTAAAGTATTAACTTTAAGGCATTTTTATTATAATATGTATTATTTCATTTCAACTTTATATTTACTTCTCAATTCTTTATTAAATTTTGAATACTCATATTTCTGTCTTTCCTGTAATAATCCACTCTTAATAGCGTTCTTTACTTCGTCATAAGATGCCATAGAAGGTTCTATTTTATCTTCCACTTTTATAAGGTGATATCCAAATTGAGTTTTTACAGGTTCACTAACTACACCTATATCTAAACTAAATGCAGCGTTTTCAAATTCTGGAACCATTTGTCCTCTAGCAAATTCACCTAAGTTACCACCTTGAGCTTTAGATGGACAAGTTGAATATTTTTGTGCAGCTTCTTCAAAAGACATACCTTCTGAAATTTCTTTTGAAATTTTCTTAGCTTTTTCTATACTATCTACTAATATATGCTTTGCTTTTACTCTTTCAGGCTTTTTATACATATCTTTATTGGCTTCATAATAATCCTGACTTTCTTTATCAGTTACATTAACCTTATTCATAACTTTAGATATAGCTATTTGAGTTAATATTTCTTTTTTAGCAGATTCCAACATCTTTAAATATTCATCATCTTTTTCCAAGTTTTCGTCTTTAGCATAACTATATGCTAATTCAAAAAACACCATCTCATTAAGTAAATATTTCTTACCTTCAGCTGTATTTAATTGATTTCTCTTATCTTGTGGAAATCTATTAATTGCTTCTTTAAAATCACTTTCTTTTATTTCAATTCCATTTGCAATTGCTAACACATCATTTTGCATATAAGTTTCTCCTTAATATTTTTATATTTTATACTTAATTATTACATAGTTCAATTATTTTTTCTATATAAAATAAAAAAAGTTTCAGATTATATCTGAAACTTTTGGTGGCCAGACCAGGAATCGAACCAGGGACACGAGGATTTTCAGTCC
>DAIMMR010000282.1:0-5177 GCA_036720575.1 Clostridium sp. | reverse complement strand
TTTCCAAATTTCTTTTCTTTTTTCCGGAACAGAAGGTGGTAAATTTACTTCTCCAAGCTGTCTCCCATAATCATTCAATCCTTCCTTTGCTACATCATGTGCTATATCATATTTATCTCTTTCTTTAGTTTCAACATTAAATCTCCCTGCAACTCTCTTTAATTTTTCCTCATCTTTAACTTTTATATTTCCATCTTCACTAGTATGATATAAAGTAAGAGCTATACTTCTGCCATGATCCGAATGTGCCGCCGTACCTGCTGCAACCATTCTTGCAAAATTTCTAGAAACTATTACATCTGCGGTAGCTCCACATATGCCTCTTGAAACTCCCTTTCCTGGTACAGGACTTACTCTACAGGGTCCCATAGCACAATTTCTGCAACAGACTCCAGCTGAACCAAATCCGCAGGGTGTCTTTAGCGCAGATTTTCTGTCCCAGGCCGTTTCCACTTCATCCTTCTTTGCTTTTTCCAGCAGCTCCAATGTAGCCTTGTCAATTGAGATCATCTTCTCTTCCATTTTAATAATTCCCTCCTTCTCAAAATAAAAGCTTTACAAAAGCAATTATTTTTCAAGTCAACTTAATTACCTAAAACCCATATTATACTTATAAAATAATTGTATTTGACTACAATTATAGATATAACTTACTATTTTCACAAAACAACTTTTTTTATTTATCTACTAACTATAGTATACAGAAAAAATGTTAAAAAATAAACATGCAAATTTAAATAATTTTTATTTTATAACTTATTAACAAAAATTTCTTATCTAAATTTAATCTTAAAAAAGTATCAATAGTAAAGATTCTCTGATTTACAAATTTTCTAAGTGGCATTTTAGTGGCATTTTAAGAGATATGTTAGTCAATTTTTATAAATATCGGCTTGTATATACTTGTTATATATTATTAAAATTATATACCTGTACTCTTATTTTGTCAACGATTTCAGATAATTTATAGGAAGTTCCCCTCTCATATATTTATTGAATATATTTTTAGTCTTAATTCCTTTTTTGTAAAATATATGTACATTAGTTTGGTATATATTTAACAAACATAGATATACTAAAAGGATCTTAAAACTCTTATTTTATTCTGAATAACTAAATTTATATCAATTTGTCATTATAGTACTATAAAATACCTACATTACCATTAAAATTCTACTTACTACAAAACTACAAAATGTAACCAAAGCCTATATAATTCCATATATTATAATTAACCAAATATTAAACTATACAACTTTTTCATTACAACAGAATAATACTCGAAAATGAGGAGGCAATCTTATGGCTATTTTTACAGTTTATCCTACTGATGATGTATATATATCAGAATTTTTTCCAAATACAAATTTTATCTCATCACCAGCTTTATATAGCGGAGAGTACACCCAATATAATGGATGTCCAGATGCATATGCAAGTTTACTAAAATTTAACATTGAAGATTCAATACCAAACGGATCTGTAATATCAAATGCCTATCTAAATATTTACGTAAATAGAAAAAATAAGCTTGATTGCAAGTATCCCTGCCAATCCATAACTGTCTACAATAACTTAAATAATTTTAGAGGAAATACGGTTACATGGAATACTGCACCCGATATTTCTATAACTCCATATAAAAAAACAATATCTGATACAGATGTGGGAACATTCATAAAAATAGATATAACAAATTTAGTAATTAATTGGCACAACAACACTCTTGCAAATAATGGTATAACTTTAGTTGGAATAGAAAATATCGTAGATAGCTTAATTGGATACGATAGTAGTAGAACTCCTAATTCACCTTATATATTAATAAAATATACCTGTAATTCACCATCTCCAGACTATAAACCTTGCCCTCCTGATCCTGAATGTAAGCCTGGATGTCCTGGTCCTCAAGGCCCTAAAGGTCCACAAGGTGATCCTGGTTGCCCTGGTCCACAGGGTCCTCAAGGTAAGCCCGGATGTCCTGGCCCTCAGGGCCCGCAAGGTCCGCAAGGTGATCCCGGTTGCCCTGGCCCTCAAGGTCCTCAAGGTAGACCTGGATGTCCCGGCCCACAGGGTCCGCAGGGTCCTAAAGGTGATAAAGGTGATCCTGGTTGCAAAGGTAAACCTGGATGTCCTGGCCCTAAAGGCCCTCAAGGTCCTAAAGGCTGCAAGGGCGATCCTGGCCCTCAAGGTCCTCAAGGCCCTAAAGGTGACAAAGGTGATCCCGGTGCTCAGGGTCCTAAAGGCTGCAAAGGCGATCCTGGATGTCCTGGCCCTCCAGGTCCACAAGGCCCTAAGGGGTGCAAAGGTGATCCTGGTATTCAAGGTCCTCAGGGTCCTAAAGGCTGCAAGGGTGATCCCGGTGCTCAGGGCCCTAAAGGTGACAAGGGTGATCCTGGATGCCCTGGCCCTCAAGGTCCTCAAGGCAGGCCTGGATGTCCTGGCCCTAAAGGCCCCAAAGGTGATCCTGGATGCCCTGGTCCTCAAGGTCCTCAAGGTAGACCTGGATGCCCTGGCCCTCAGGGTCCTCAAGGGAAACCCGGCTGCCCTGGTCCTCAAGGTCCCAAAGGTGATCCTGGATGCCCTGGTCCCCAAGGCCCTCAGGGTAAACCCGGTTGTCCCGGCTCACAAGGCCCTAAAGGCGACAAAGGAGATCCTGGTGCTCAAGGTCCTCAAGGCCCCAAAGGCGATCCCGGACATGGTTCTATCATTCCATTTGCATCAAATGATCCAGTTATGTTAACTACTTTTTCAAATGGAACAGTTAACACGGTAAGTCTGATAGGATTTGGAAATTCAATCAACAATATTAATATTTATAAAGGTAAAATTTATCTCGGTGGAATTGGAAATATAGCTTTCTCTATACCTCGAAATGGAGTTATAACTTCAATATCGGCATATTTCAGCACTAGCAATTCATTTTCATTAGGAGATGGCTCAGCAACTATTAAGGCACAATTATACAGTTCAAATACTCCAAATAATAGTTTTGCACCAATTCCAGGTGCCAGCGTTATACTGCCACCTATAACTGGGCAAGTTGTTGATATTGATACTATTACAAATAATATTAATACTAATTTAAATATACCAATTGATTCACAAGCTCGTTTATTAATGGTATTTTCAATAACAACATCAGGTATTTTCTGCAGTAGTATAATGGAAGGTTATGCAAGCGCAGGTATTACTATAGAGTAAGGTAACATTTTTAAAACCATCAATAAATTTATTCTTCAAAAATTTAGGGAAGTTTGTTCTATTCAAACTTCCCTTCAACATTTATAAGCCATGATCTTTTTTCCCAAATAATTTTGCCACGAATGACTGATTCTTTTCAGTTTCCAATTGATCCTTAAGTTTTTTATTCTCTTCAATCAGATAATCCACCTTTTTCTTTAGTAACTGATTATTTTTTTCTTTCTCCTCTAATTTATCCTGTACACTCTTTGTAATTATTTGCTGACTTGAAAACTGACGTTTTACTTCATCCATTTGTTTTTCGATATTTTTTTTGACCTCCATAAAAAAATTTAAATTTTCTTCTAATCTCTTTTTCTGTTCAATAATTCTAGAAAGTTTATTTTCATATTCATCTGCAACATGTTTTTTATTTTGTAAATAAACACTAAAAGAATCAATCTTCTCCTTAAGGATAATATTCTCATGACAAATACTTTTAAATTTTTCCTTTATTTCTTCAATGCTTTCATCCTCTTGGCCAATATTCAAGCTTTCGCCGCTTACCTCTTCTTTCAACAACTTTATAATATTTTCTGCCAAATCTGCAGGCGAAAAAACAAATAATCCATCTTTTTCTGTTCCATAAACTATATATGACTGTTTACTTTCTCTAATATTAATAAAATTATATATCTTAATTTCAGTTTTTGAATCTTTATTGAAGGGAATATGTCGACTCCATTTTCCAAATCTGTAACTTGAGCAAAGCACATTATTATTTTCTTGCCAACAAATAAAAAGTTTATTATTTTCATAAAATATGATTGGTTCAATAGGTTTTATTTTGCTTTTATAAACTTCACACTTTTTCATATAAATGTCACTTTCAATACAAACATGTTCAAGTAAATATGTTGATCCTTCTTTAGTCCTATTAATTATATTAAACATACCAGAATCACTCGCCACTTTGAACAATATATTATCGCCTTGTAATCCATAAAGCCTCTTATCCGAAGTCCATAAATTGCTTTCATATTTACAATAAGATAATGATATTTCATCTCCACTATCTGAAAGGAAAAAGACATTAATGCAATCATTATTGCCTATTTCTATATCATAGTATTTGTCAACTTTACTCGATAAAACTATATTCTGAATAGTGTAAAATTTTATTTCTTTTCCATCCCATATGTAATGCTTTAAAATTCCATGTTTACTACCATCAAATGCTTTAAGCAAATAAAAAAAATTTAATTTACCCTTTAAAATTACAGCTTTTAAGCTTTCAATTTTAAACTGATTTTTATCTATATGATAAAGTAACCTTCCGAACCATTTACCATCCTTCATAGTACAATATCTCATCTCATATTTCTTGTTAACATATATAATATGAATCATTTCATCTTCAACACAGACAGCGAATTCAATTACTTCCACATCAATAAATTTCTCTTTTGTCCATTTCCCCTGATCATGTATCAATTTATACATCAATACATCAGTATCGTTTAAATAGATTTTCCACATATCATTATTGATATTAAATATCCACGGATATATATTTGCCATAATATCTTTCACCCCTTTAAATTATATTTTTGTTAATATAATTTATAACCCACATTTTATAAAATTTTATTAAATATATTATGTTTGGATATCACAACTATGATACTCAAACATAATATATAATGTAAGACGATATAACTTTTTCTGTACAAATCGTTCAACTTTTTACATTAATGAAGAATATTAAAAATTCTCAAATAAAAACAGAGACTTCATAAATCATCTGTGAAAATATTGATTACTTCATGTTGTTAAAACAAACTATATCTTTCCTCCCAATGAGTTATTACATTGTATCGTATCAATTTATCTTCTCATAGTGGAGAAAAATATAAAAAACTAATGGTAAAAAACAGATAAACAAATGCCTACGGTATACCGCGGACAGTTAAATTATAATATTTAAAGGAGGA
>DAIMMR010000281.1:0-5191 GCA_036720575.1 Clostridium sp. | reverse complement strand
AAATTCTGTATGCAGTAATTCTTACTACTTTTGCCTACTAAAATTATACTCTAAGATTTTTTTATGATTGATTTGTGATAATGTCTTTTTCTTCTTCGTCATACTCAATGTATTCAACCAATGTGGCATAACATTCTTTTTCTGTTATTTTGTTGGCTACCATGTCACATCCCTTTTTAGTTAGTAAGTAACAATTGTAGTATCTCCCATTGGTTTCTTTTTGATAGTCGCTTTTAACAAAAAAGTCTTCGGCTCCAGTATTTGAGCCATTCCTCAAAGTTGAGTCATAGTCTAGAACAGCAATATAACCCTCAATATCTCTTAATAAATTGTCATGTCTTTTCCCTACCATATCAGCAACATTTCTACTGTCAGCAACAGGTATACTTCCCTCATATAAATGCTTAGGGCAGTTCAGCTCTCTTAAAAGCTACATAATGGTAGTTAAACTTTTTAGTCAAGGGCCCTAGCCTTTAGAACTGTCACTTCTCTTAAACACACTCTATGGTTCTTAAAATGATGTATACAGTATAAGGGTAATATAGCAGAATAAGGGTAATATAGCAGACAAAAGGCAATATTTTCTTTTTGAACCAGAAACACTCTAATGACACTAGCGGTTACACATGAGATAATAGGTTCATAGGAAAGATGAACAGTCACATAAGAGATGAAGCGAAAGGAACAACTAAGGTTCTGGAAGACATCCAGTCCATAAAGGAGTACTGAAATGGAAAAGATACCATACTTTGGTTATATTGTGGTGGTAAGATAGTTTTTTGCATAAATACAAAGACATACAAAATTAAATTCTCGTTTAAGAGTGATACTTGCATATTCTTCACTATATTAAGAATGGGAGGAAATTAGATATGAGAAAAATAAGCACTAAAAAGGCAATATTTATAGGAATACCAGTATTAATCGTTTTACTACTTTTAAAGGGAGTATGTGTTGACCTATATACAATGCACAAAATAGGAACTAAGGAGTTTGTAAGACAAGCACAAATGCAAAAGGTAGAAGTTTCCAAGGCACCAGTTAAACAAGTAGAAACTCCTAAAGTTACCACTATTTCACAGAGAGATAAAGACACTGTAAAGATGTACCAAATGTTTACAATTAGTATTGACGCAAGAATGGATGGATTAAACCAGAACGAGAGAAAATCCCTTATAAGAACTCAATATGAAGTAATGGTAAATATTAGAACAAGCATAGGCCAAATGGAAAATAAAGAATTAAAGAACAAGACTATGACTGAATTTACAAAGTTTGGTAATGCTGTATCTGCTATAGACGCTGGCCTTAATATTGACAGTAATATCCAGTTAATAAAGTCCATTGCTAAAACTTACCAGTAGACATTAGTTGCCATGCGTGATAATAGATTTAAACAGCATAAATAGTGGTTCACCTTTAGGCGAACTTAATAAAGCACTGAATGACTTAAAGGCAGTACGAGAAGCTATAGCAGGTGAACTAACAGAATAGACAGTAGTAACAGGGGGGCAGTTAAATACTGTACCCTCTTTTCTATTGTGACGGCTAGCTTGCAGAAATTCCTCGGCTCTCATGGTATATAGGCATTATCTGTGGTTAACTATTATATATATAGGATTTGTGTAGATTCTCTTTATTGCCTGTCATATAATTAATTGCCCCAGTTGTTTTACCACCACCCATTATGCTGTCTATTACTTTTATATTGCTGTTGTCCATTTGTAATACCTCCGCTTATTTTAATGTAGATAGGTAAGTGTAAAAGCTATCCACTGTAAGAGTACTGTTATAGTCAAAGGTTTTATAGTATCTTTCGGTACTTTCTGTAATTTTAGTTTAACTGACAAATCCTCGGCAATGTACTTTCCTCTGTGTAACCAAGTAATGAAATTTTTAAGAGTTCTTAACCGTATATTTACTGTACACGGCTTGTAACTCTGCACCATATAGCCTGTAAATGCAAGCTTTTTATTTTTTATAAATGTTTTCTAGGCTATTTATATTGTGTTTAAGGGTTTCCTCATAATTAAAATTCCCATTATAAATTTCTATTTTAGAAGTTTTTATATTATAATTTTTTATCAACTCTTCATTACTTTTAACTACAGCATCATTATTATAAAGAAGAACTACCTTATTGTCCTTTAATTTTTGTTCTAAATTTTTTTGTCCTGCTGAATCCAAAGGCATTATGCTATTATCTTCCCTTGGACTTACATCTAAAAGTTTCAAATTATTATACTTTGCAAAATAACTAAGTTCATCTTCTATAACAATAAAAGTGTAATTACTCAATTCTCCATCTACTGACTTTAAGTCTTTTTTATAACTATCTAATTTATTCAAAGTTTCAGAAAAATTTTTCTCATAAAAATCTCTGCTCTTAGCGTCTCTATCCTCAAGTGCGTTTTTAATATTCATAAGTGATATCCTATAATTATCAATATTGTTAACATAATAAGGGTTATCTTTTAAAATTATATTATTATATTTTACTACTCTGCTATAAGATAAAAGATTTATTCCTCTTGAAACATTTATAACTCCAACCTTACTTTTATTTAATTTGTCTACAAAAGTATCCACCCAAGGCTCATAATCTGCACCTACATAAAAAAATAGATCTTTTTTAGACACATTATTTACACTATCTTCAGTAAACTTAAAATCTACTTCACTTTTTCTATCATTAAACATATATTCTACTACATGTCTGTTTCCTACTATAGACTTTACCATATTATATAAAAATTTATCTGTAGTAACTATATTTAATTGTACATTATTTCTTACCTGCAATTTGCCATTACTTTTATATTCTTCTTTACTATTGCATCCAACAACAATAAAAATTATTAAAAAAGACATAATTAAGCTCAGTACTCTTTTCAAGTCTTTCACCTTCCTATCCATAATGCAAATCAAAGTATATCATTTTATAAATTAACTCATAACAAATACATTTTACATAATGTATTTTAACATTGCAAATCACAATGCCCATTTTGCAAATAATTTTTATTTTTTACATTGCTTATCCATAAGTATTTATTGACACATTTCATTGTGATAAAATTAGGTGTACAGAATATATTCTATTTAAGGGGGTTTATCCATGAAGGTTAGTATGGACAAAACAATAAGGGCCATGTCAATTGCACTGGATTTAGCTCAAATGAGTTCTAAATATGACAACTTTAACGGGAATGATCCAGTCATTGAAAATATAACTAATGTAAACTATTCGGACCATCAATTTATTCATCATTCCCAGAGGACTACCTATATAGCACTTGAAATTGCAAATCATCTAAAATTAAGTGATAAATTTAAAAAACAACTTTATGTATCAGCTCTACTACATGATATAGGAGCTGCTGCCTTTTTATCTCAGAGTCATTCTGCTAATCTATTTATAAAAGAGCATTGTGAAATTGGTAATAGAATAACTAAATCTTTTCCCTACTTTCATGATATATCAAAGATAATATTATATCATCATGAAAATTTTGATGGAAGTGGTGCCATGGGATTAAAAGGAGATATGATCCCTCTAGAAAGTCAAATAATAAGGATTTCCGATTTAACAGAACTTATATATAATGAAAATATATCTAACTATCAGCAAAAAAATAATATTATCACATGGATTAAACAAAATTCTAAAAAAGTTTTTTCCGAAACAATCGCAAATGCATTTTTAGAAAGTGCATCTTCTGATATATTCTGGCTTAATCTTCAAAACATAGATTTCATTGACTTTATACTAGATGAAACCCATCCCAAGCTAGATATGTTTATGGATCTAGAAGAGTTTGAAGCAATATCTAAAATATTTGCAAACATAATAGATAACAAAAGTAAATTCACTGCAACTCATTCTAAAGGTATAGCAAACCTAGCTTATTTAGTTTCAAAATTCATTGGATATCCGGAAGAAAAGTGTCATGAAATGAAGATTGCAGGTCTCCTACATGATATAGGCAAACTATCTATTCCCCTCTATATACTTGACAAAAATGATTCTCTATCAAGTGAGGAATTTGGTATAATAAAATCTCATGCCTATTATACTAGAATAATATTGAATAAAATAGGCGATATTCCTAATATAAGCAAATGGGCATCAAATCATCACGAAAAGTTAAATGGCAGTGGATATCCCCGAGGCTTAAAAGCAGATGAATTATCTGAAGAATGTAGGATTATGGCAGTGTGTGATATATACCAAGCCCTTACAGAAAATAGACCTTATAGAAATGGTATGAGTTCGGAAAAAGCCTTTAACATAATGGACGAAATGGTATCTGAAGGATTTATATGTGACCATGCTCTAAACCATCTAAAGGAAGCAATAAGTAATCTTTCTAATTCAAGTTTTTATGAAAATAATATAGCTATTTCCTATAATCCTGAAATCAAATAATATATTTCTTCACTTTTTAATACATTTTAGATACAATATTCTATGAGGTGAATTACTGTGGAATTTATTTTAAATAGTGTTGAAGATACCATTAATCTAGGCAAGAAAATAGGGAGCTTATTAAATGCCGGTGACATAATTTGTCTAAATGGTGATTTGGGTACAGGAAAAACCCATTTTACAAAAGGAATAGCAAAGGGACTTAACATAGATGATCCTATAACAAGCCCTACATTTACTATAGTAAATGAGTACTATGGGAGGTTAAAATTATATCATTTTGATGTATACAGGGTTAATGATATAGATGAAATTGCTGAAATTGGATTTGATGAGTATATTTTCAGTGATGCTGTAAGCATTATAGAATGGGCAAATTATATTGAGGAATTAATACCTAAAGAATGCATATGGGTAAGTATTTATAAATTGCCAGAAAAAGGTCCAAATTATAGAAAAATAATAATAAAATATCATGGTAATAGATATGATTACATAAAGGAGCTAAAATAAGAACATGAAAATATTAAGTTTAGATTCTTCCACCGAATCAGCAACTTGTGCTGTAATGGATGACAATAAATTATTTGGTGAAATTACTTTTAATTATAAAAAGCAGCATTCCACAGTGTTAATGCCTATGATAGACACTCTTTTAAAAAACTTAGATATGGATATTCATTCTATAGACGGCTTTGTTGTTTCAAAAGGTCCTGGTTCTTTTACAGGACTTAGAATTGGAGCTGCTGTAATAAAAGGATT
>DAIMMR010000280.1:0-5195 GCA_036720575.1 Clostridium sp. | reverse complement strand
CATACTTTGAAAATGAGACACCCATTTCCTTTTTAAAAACACGGCTGAAATATTTAGGATTCAAAAATACCTGAGAAGCAACTGCTTGCAAAGTTATTTTTTCCCTAAAATGTTCTTTGATATATTTTACAGATTTTTCAATGAAGTACTGTTGATTTTTTTTAGATTCTGCATCTTTTTCCTCAGTATTTTTTTCTGTGGATATAGTGTCCTGAGCAGCAGAATCCAGCATCTTTCGAAAAGTTTGCTTAATGATATCAGGTTTTATAGGCTTTAACATATATTCAAACACTCGCAGGCTAATTGCTTTTTGTGCATAGGAAAAATCTGAATAGGCAGATAAAATAGTTATAAGTGTATTAGGCAGAAATTTTCTAATTTTTTCAATAGCACTAAGACCATCCAACTCAGGGACCATTACATCCATTAATATAATATTTGGATTATATTGCTTTGCCAGTTTAACAGCTTGAAGCCCACTTTCACAGGTTAGTAATATATCTTCTGGAAGAAGTTCTTCAAGTACAACTGATTTAAGAAATTCTTGTTCAAGTATTTCATCCTCTACGATCAAGACTATGCTCATCCTTATCACCTCACAATAGGCTCCGCAGGGATTGTGATGGTAACAGTACTTCCACTATAATCAGATTTTACAACTTTTAATCCGTATTCATCTCCGTAATACCGTTTTAAACGTTTGTCTGTACTTTGAAAACCTAAACCGCCGTTATTTTTAGATTGTTGAATACTCTTCAAAATATCTTTTGGGAAACCATTTCCATTGTCCATAATGGAAATAACAATTTCATCTTTATACTTTTCGGCATAAATGTTTATTTTGCCTCCATCTCGTTTTGGGGTAATTCCATGAATTACAGAGTTTTCAACAATAGGCTGAATGACCATATTTAAAATTCTGTATGACTTAATATCTTCAGGAATATCGATGTCATATTCTAGTCTGGTTTTAAACCGTACTTTTTGAATATACAAATACTTCTCGATATTATTAATCTCAGCGCCAATAGTGTGAAGCTGATTACCCTGCTTTAAATTATATCTAAGCAAATCGGAAAGACAGTAGATGAGCTCTTCCGTTTTATGGGAATGTTCAAAATAAGCTACTCGGGCAATACAGTTTAAAGTGTTAAATAAAAAATGGGGATTAACTACTAAAGACATATTTTTTGCTTCTAGATCAATAATTTTTTTTTCTAGTATTTCCTTTTCAATTGACAACCTTTTCACATCCTGAGGTAATGGTTGAATGCTTTCTGATAAGTCAAAGGAAATATTTTTACCAATTTCACAGAACAACCGCTCATATACTTCAAGCTTATTTTCTTCTACTGCTTTTAATGAGAAAATTGATTTAGCAATAAATTCCAATTCATTAGTTTTAATTCCTTCTGAGTGATGGATATTAATCATATATTTTTTATATTCGTTATCTTTTAAGTATACTTGCATACCAGCCATATAACCTATAATTTCATTGTTTACTGTGATGGGAAAAATCATATTTTCAAGACCGTAGTGACATACAAATCTACCCTTTTTACCAGACTTTAACATACATTTATAATCAGGGCATACATGACTTTCTTTTTCCTGACATACATGTGTACAAAAATCTGGAGACGGAATAAACTCAAGCAAAATATCCCCATTTGTATTTATTAAAAATAGGGGAATATCTGATAGGGATAAAATACCGCTATAACGGTTATATAGTTTCGAGGTTATTAATTTGTTAAGCGGATTATTAGTTTTATTCATGCTTACAACGCACCTCTCCTGACTTATAGTTTATACTCAAAAGAAGAAGTCGGTTAGATATTATTATATACTTTTATATATTATAATATATAAAAGTATAAAAGTAAATAAAATCTACATTTTTGAGTACATTTTGTTATAATTTGTAAAAAAATGCAATACATATTATGAATTTTAAATCTAACCTTTTTTCATTTTGAATAACAAATTAAGTGTTTACTATAAGTACTGAGAGATGACATGAATGAACTCTATTTATATTTTACATATTTATTAATAACATTTTTGATAAATATGTATCAGTTCTTCTTTAGAAGGTTTTCTAGGATTAGTTGTAGTGCATCTATCTTGCATTGCTGTTTCTGCCATATGATTTAGAGCACCTTGAAACTCATCTTCTTTAATTCCAAGAGCTCGAATATTATCTTCAACCCCTAGGGATTTTATTAATTTATCTACAGCTTCTATGAAACTTACAGCGCCTTCACGAGTTGTTCGAGCTGGAAGGTGTAGAATTGATGCTAGTTTTGCGTATTTTTCCATAGCATGATTGCTTGCACTTCCTACTAAGCTAGCGTTGTATTCCATTACTGCATTAAGTAAAAGCGCATTGGATCGACCGTGAGGAATGTGAAAAGATCCACCCATAGCATGAGCTAAGCTGTGATTAATTCCAAGACCGGCATTTGTAAATGCTATTCCTGCTATGCAGGAAGCATTTTGAACATGATCTCGTGCTTCAGAATCCTTACTGTTTTTGTAAACTTTTGGAAGATTCTCAAAAATCAATTTAACTGATTTTTCAGCAAGAGCGTCTGTAAAGTCAGTTGCCTTTTTGGAAACATAGGCTTCAATAGAGTGAACTAGAACATCTATACCAGTATCTGCTACAATACGTTGAGGCAGACCATCAATACAACTAGAGTCAAGTATTGCAACGTCTGGTGCGATAAAATCATCTACAATGCATACCTTTTCTTTCTGAGAAGTAATAACAGTAAAGTTTGTTACTTCAGAGCCTGTTCCACTTGTTGATGGAATTGCAATAAACAGGGGCTTTTTCATTTCCTGACCCATTGCTTTTCCTAAATTACATGCAAAATACATTATTCCTTTGGCAGTATCAATGCTAGAGCCTCCGCCTAGTGCAACGAGAACATCTGCGTCGCTTTTCTTGTACAATTTCATTGCATCTGCAATTACATTGACGTCTGGATCAGGGTGTACCCCCGTAAAAACAACGGAACTTATTCCAGCTTTACTTAGGTAATCTATTACTTTTTGAAGATATCCAAGTTTTCCCATGATGGCATCTGCAACAATAAATGCTCGAGAGCCAGTAACCTGTTCTAAAAGTTGTATGGATTCCCTATTAAAATAAATCTTGGATTTCAAATTAAAATTTTCAAACTTGTCTTCCATGATTTTTCCCTCCTATTCTTTTTACAGTTGCTTTTTAAAGATTTTTAATCAACTTTGTTATTTTTTTAATAAATGCTTTCACAGTTATTACCTTTTATGATAGCATACAAAGCAGCTAGTTTATTGTAAATAGAATATATAGTTTTAGCACTATTGTATCCAGTTAGAAATTGATATGGTACAATATTGCTTTTATTGAATAATATCTACTTCAAAACATGATTTGTTATTGCATTTTTTTAAAATTACAATTAATACTACTATTAGAATATATATAATCTATAAAAAAAGGTATAAAATATTTAATAAAGTAAAGGCTCTAATAGAAAGCGATATGTTGATTTTGGAGAGTATTATTGTTATAATTAACTTCAGAATGGGTATCGTCAGAGAGTTACAAACCGGTATTAGTTGGCTGCTTGTGTTTTTTATTTATAAAACAAAAGATTGAAATATGTGTGGTGGATTATTTATGAAGATGGAAGAATTAGTACAAAAAAAACTGTGTTTTGTTTTTAACGATGACAGTATAATATTTGATAAATCTCGTTTTGCAGGTGGACTTACCAATTACAACTATATTATGAATATCAATGGAAAACAGTATGTTGTCCGACAACCGGGTGCCATGACCAATCTGATGATTGATCGTAAAATTGAAAGTGTTAATGATAAAATAGCAGCAGAACTTGGTTTGAATTCTGAGTGTATTTATTTTGATGAGGATAGTGGAATTAAAATTAGCATATATATTGAAAACAGTAAAAATATTGCTCAAGCTGATCCATGTTCTCCTACAACGCTGAGATCTGTTTCTACTCTCATGAAAAAAATTCACTCTAGCAAAAAGTGTTTTCCTAATTCATTTAATTGGCAGATGGAGTTAAATAAATATGAACATATAATTCAAAAGCTTAATGGTGATTTTTTCTTTGACTATGCTACATTAAAAAAACAATTGCTTGATTTTATGGAAAAGAATATTAAAAAAACAATTTCTGTTCCATGCCATAATGACACAGTTCCTGAAAACTTTATTATTGATGGCAATGGAAAGACCTACCTTATAGATTGGGAATATTCTGGAATGAATGATCCAAGTTGGGATGTAGCTTCATATATTCTTGAATCTAGATTGACAGAAGAGGCAATTCAATATCTTCTTGTTGACTACTATGGCCAATTTCCGACACCTGAAGAAATAGTAAAAATAAAAAGCTATATGGTAGCACAGGATTTACTTTGGATGGTATGGGCTATGATTAGACACTACAGTGGAGATGATTTTCTTGATTACTGTTGTTTTAGATATGAACGATTTCAAAGAAATGTGAAAGCAATCACAAGTTCATCAGGTTATTCCATTGCTGATATGGTAAAGAATTGTAAGTAAATAATTAAAAGTTTGTACTATCAGTACATATTTTACTGATAGTACAAACTTTAATAAGTTATAATGTATCGAAGTGGTTATTAATTATTATTATTTTACATAATCTTTAAGAATTTCGTAAGTATAATCTATTATCTCATCGCAAGATACACCCTTTTGCTTTAATTTAGAGCATTCAAAGGTTCCATACTTTTCTGTTACTTTGTTCATTATTTCTTTTGCAATTTTTCTGGATTCATTTTGTACAGAAGACTCATTCCTTCCTTTTACAGAGCCCATAGCCATAAGTGCTCCAGTAACAGCACCGCAAGTACTTTGTACGGCCATACCAAGACCAAATGGACTTGCCATTGAGACTGGAATGCTTAAATTGTTGTCTCTGTTAAAAGCTTTGATTATAGATTCTGCACAATTAAATCCCTCTTTATGAAATTGTGATGCATTATTCATAATTTTCACCCCTTGTTTTATATAAATTCTAAATATTCGTAAATTACATTAATAATTATAATATACGTATTTTTCCTTGATGTCAAATGATGTAATCTATCTTATTTATTAGGTACTGTTTTCCAGTCATCTAAAAATCTTTGTATTC
>DAIMMR010000279.1:0-5213 GCA_036720575.1 Clostridium sp. | reverse complement strand
CTAGCCTTTCCATAATAACTCCAAATATACTTTTCTATCTCCAAATCTTTGTCATACCAATTAAGTGCATCATCATATTTGCCATAAAGTTCATAAGCTAAGGCTTTATTGAACCTGGCATATCCAAAATTAGAGTTAATTCCAAGCGCTTTATCTATATTTTTCATACCTTCTTCATAGTTATTACTGTAACATAATGCTATACCCTTTATATTATAGGCCTTATAAAATTCCTTATCCTCATTTATAATTTCATCTGCTTTGGCAATAGCATCAGAATATTTTTTATTGCTAAAAAACTTTTGTGCTTCATCATACTTTTTCTCTTCATCTTTTTTCCCATCTGCAGGTTTTATAACTGAATTTTCTGTTATATTCTTAGATTTTTGTATAACGTTTTCATTTTTTTTATTCATATAAATGTCTTTTCCTATAAGGGCTATGGAAAAGATACAAAGAACACAAAATATTATCACTTTAGTCTTTAAAGAAAACTTTCCGAATAATCTGGAACTCATTCTTTTTCTATTTTTAAGAGCCATCTACTTCTCCCCCTAAAAAGCCTTATGAAGTTTATTCTTGATAATGTCTCTTCCTCTATCAGAATTTAAAAATTGCCAGGTAGACTCTGGAACAATCTTCTCTATTACATCCATTCTACCTTCACATAAAAGCTTCCTTACCTTGGAAGCACTTATATATTCTCCATTATACTTTTCTCTTTCAATTTCTACAACCTCTACATTATAGATAGGCATAATTTTTTTCAAAGTTTCATTGTAAGTGCTAGTAACATCACAATAAGGTTCCTTTCCTACAAATCTTTTTTTTATATTAAACCTCTTACAAATATACTTCCCAAATATGCCGCTATCTATTTCTTCATAAGCCTGTAATCTTTCATCTGCTTTTTTTATGAAATAATTGGGGAATGTAGCTTGAGATATAATATATTCTCCTGCTGGAATTACTTTAACATTTTTTAAATCTTGTGTTCCTGTTTTTACCATAGTATATCTATCAGAAAATGGGAAGTCAGATCTATCCTCCTCCACCAAAAACAATAAAACCTGATTACAGTTTTTAGCAGCTTCTTCTATCAAATACCTGTGTCCTTTTGTAAAAGGATTGCAATTCATCACTAAAGCAGTACTTTCTATGCTATTGTCTATAGAATACTTTTTACTTATACTATCTAAAAATTTATCTATATTATATATACCATATTCTAAAAGGGCAGCTTTTTCTGCCCTATATAAAAGTTTAAAGTTCAAAGAAGTAAATACATTGATTCTATCTGGTTTTGTAAATATAAAATTATGAAATATTTCCTCATTAAAACTCTTGTCAATTAAATGGGATATAAGTGATGAAGTTAAGTTTTCCCCTCTCATGTCTTCTGACACTGCAAAACATTTGAATATGTTTCCTGCCTTAGAGCAAGTTGCCTTTATATTTCTATTATTGTCTCTAAGTACTACAGTGTAGTCTACATCTTCGTCCAGTGTTAAATCAAACCTTTGTAAAAAACAAATTACCTCATTTTTTTCCTGCTCCGAACTCAAATCTATACTTTCAAGGGATAAATCGTACATAACTTCATCCTTCCTTCCCATCTTCTTGTAAAATTAAGATATAACTTTTCTAACTACATCAATTACAGTTCCATCTCTATACTCAACTACTGCTACTATTTCATCAGAGGTTTTTATAGCTTCTGGTTTTCCTGTCATCTTTTCAGCTGTTTCCTTTAATTCTTCTATAGTCATAACTGGCAAATTAGCTTTCTCTAATTTTTCTATTAAATCTTCTCTTTTTGGATTTACTGCTATTCCTCTATCTGTTACAACCACATCTATACTTTCTCCTGGTGTGGTCACTGTAGTTACCTTGTCCTTTATTATTGGCAGTCTGCCCTTTATAAGATTTGTAACAACTATGGCAAGCTTTGCTCCTGCTGCAGTATCACTGTGTCCTCCTGAGCCTCCCATTATCATACCATCTGATCCTGTTGTTACATTTACATTAAAATCTGTATCTATTTCTGTAGCTCCTAATATCATCACATCTAGATTATTTACTACTGAGCCTCTGTTATGTGGGTTGCCATACATAGAACCTGACATTGTCTGGTGTTTTGGATTGTCTCTATAAGATTCCACTGCTTTTAAGTCAAAACACTGTACATCAAAAATGTTCCTAAACAGTCCTTCTTGAAGCATATCAACTATATATCCTGTTATTCCTCCTGCTGCAAAACTGCCTGTAACTTCTTTTTTCTTCATTATATCTTTTAATTCCATAGCTACTGCAAGAGACGTTCCTCCTGCTCCTGTCTGAAAAGACATTCCTTCTTTTACAAGTCCTGATGCTTCTATTACCTTTGAAGCCATTTTTGCTATTTTAAGTCCTACAGGATCTTTTGTTATCCTGGTAGTTCCTGATACTATTCCTTCAGGGTTTCCTATGGAATCCATTTTTACTACATAATCTACATATTCCTGACTTATTTCTATTGGACATGCTGGGTAAGGTACTAAGTTATCTGTAATTGCCACAACTGTATCTGCATACTGGGCATCTGCTATTGCATATCCGAGAGATCCACAAGCAGATTTACCATATACTCCATTTACATTTCCATAAGTATCTGCTGTAGGGGCACCAATAAATGCCACATCTATATGAAGATCACCACTTTCAATTGCCCTTGGTCTTCCACCATGGGTCATCATGATTGAAGGTTTCTTTGAATATCCTTTTGATATTGCTTCTGCTACTGGCCCTGATATATAATCCGCTATAATCTGGGTAACTACTCCATTTTTCATATGCTCTACCAGCGGCTCATGTATTGGAAATATACTACTTGCTGCTACAGTTATATCCTTTATTCCTCTTTTGGCAAGTGCATATATTACATTGTTAAGTACAAAATCTCCATTTCTCAAATGGTGGTGAAATGATACAGTCATTCCATCTTTTAATGTTATTTTGTCCAGTACTTCATCTATACTATTTAATACTTTATTTTCCCCAGGTTTTACACTCTTTATTTTTACTCCTGCTTTTTCTCTTATTCCATAGTTTGCAAAGGCACCTTCAAAAGGCTTTACCTTTCCATAACCTTCTATGTAATCAGGAACTTCTCTTCCGACTGAATTTTTCACTGTAATCCCTCATTTCTACTTATTATTCTTAATTTATCCGATGACTACCTGCTCTAATACTCCCACTTTTCTAAGTGTACGTTACGAGCAGCTACGTCCCTGGATAACGATTTCCCCTAAAGGATAACGCCTTCTATTCTAAGTGCTGAAGCACTAAGAAGCCTGTTAATAAGCATCAGATAAATCCAAGTAATTTTGCTAGTTCTACAGTAGTTACTGCCCTGCTTATTACTGGAGCATCTACCATTTTCCCATCTAATGAAAATACACCAAGCCCTTTTTGTTGTGCTTCATCTCTTGCTTTTAGTACTCTAACAGCATGGTCTATTTCTTCTTTTGCAGGTGCAAATACTTCATGTATGCTGTCAATTTGTCTTGGATT
The DNA here is from genome assembly GCA_036720575.1 of Clostridium sp. GTDB lineage: Bacteria > Bacillota > Clostridia > Clostridiales > Clostridiaceae > Clostridium_B. The sequence goes on along the minus strand of DAIMMR010000279.1, from coordinate 1,661 downwards.
TATAGATGCCTTTCCTGTAAATCCTAACTTTTTAGCTGTTGTTGTATCTTTTTTCAATCCTTCATAATCATTTGTGTCTGTAAATGGTGTGTCTATAGCATCTACCCTAGCTGCCCTACAAGCTGTAGAAACCCTGTTTCTTGCATAGAATATTTCCTGACCTTCTTTTGTTCTCTTTATTCCAAAATCAGAAGTCAAATCTTCTGCTCCTAAGAGTACAGCTGCCACTCTTTTTGATGAGTTTATTATGTTATATACGTTTTCAAGTCCATAAGCAGTTTCAACTATAGGTATTAGCTTTATTGAACCTTTTTCAAATGATTCTTCTTCCTCTATGCCTGTTAGTATTTTATCTATTTCCTCTAATTGTTTCTCAGTTGCCTTTGGAATCATTAGTGAATCAGGTTTAACTCTAGCTATAGTATCTATGTCCTTTGATCCATATTCTGTATCCAAAGGATTTACCCTGACTACAAGTTCTACCTTAGAATAATCTATATTGCAAATGGCTTCTTTTACAAGCAATCTTGCACTATCTTTTTCTGTAAGACTTACTGCATCTTCCAAATCAAGTATGACAGAATCTGCTCCAAGTATAGGTGCATTTTGAAGCATACCTGGATTGTTCCCTGGCATAAAAAGCATTGTTCTTCTTAATTTTTTCATTACAATCACCTCTCTATAATGCTCTTCTCAAAGCTGTTTCAACTCTTGCTTTAATAGTATAGTCCAGTGCTCCCTTATCCTGGGCTTTTATTACTGCACTTTTTATTCCCATCTCATTTACTTTATCTAATATAGTCTTTTTTATTTGTTTCCCAAATTGTTTCATAACTACACTCTCAAGTTCAAGTTCTATACCATCCTTATCATTTGGCATTACCATGATGAGTATATCATTTGACTCAAGAGTACCTGCCTTTGCTGGTTTACTTATTTTCATAAAATGCTACCTCCTTAAAATATGGATTATCCTGCATAATTGCAACATAATCCACATCAATTGTTTGTTTCTAAAATCTATAAATCTTACTTAGACTGGCCCACAGAGTCCAGGTACTCTTTTTGTCCTGATTCATATAAATTATTGCCCTCTGAATCTATTACTACAATTACAGGTAAATCTTTTACTTCTAATTTTCTTATAGCTTCAGAATCCAAATCTTCGTAAGCTACTACTTCTGCTTTCTTTACGGATTTTGCTACAAGTGCTGCAGCCCCGCCTATTGCAGCAAAGTAAACAGCCTTATTTTTCTTCATGGATTCTATAACTTCTTTTGAACGAAGGCCTTTTCCTATCATTCCCTTTAACCCTATATCAAGCAGTCTTGGTGTAAATGGGTCCATTCTATAACTGCTCGTTGGTCCTGCTGAACCTATTACATGCCCTGGTTTTGCAGGACTTGGTCCTGCATAATATATTATTTCATCTTTTATATTTATAGGGAGCGATTTACCTTCATCTAATAACTCAACCAATCTCTTATGAGCAGCATCTCTAGCGGTATATATTGTCCCTGATATTAAAACACTATCCCCTGCTTTTAAAGTTTTAACCTTTTCTTCCGTTAACGGAGTAGTTACCTTTTTTTCCATATACATGCCGTTAAATAAAACGGCTTTTCAACTCCTCTCTGAATTTCAACTTGAAATTTAATATT
>DAIMMR010000278.1:0-5272 GCA_036720575.1 Clostridium sp. | reverse complement strand
AATAGAATTATAAGTGGATTGAGTGATGTGGTAATTGTAATTGAAGCAGGGGATAAAAGCGGAGCACTAATAACAGCAAGTTGTGCTTTGGAACAGGGCAAAGATGTTATGGCAGTACCAGGATCTATATTTTCTTCTAAGAGTAAGGGAACGAATAAACTTATAAAAGATGGAGCTTATGTATTTACATGTTTAGAGGACTTATTTGATATATTACCTGCAGAGTATATGAATAAAACTTGCGAAAAAAAACATAAATTAAGCTGTAAAGAAGAAAAAATATGTAATGTAATAGGACATATTCCCATGCATATAGATGAAATAAGTAGAACAACTAATGTTGACATAAAACGATTATATGAGTTATTATTTGAATTGCAGTTAAAAGGTGAAATAATGTGTCTTGCAGGAAATTATTATGTAAAAGCTGAAGGCAGCGAGAGTATTACAAGATAGTACATATAATTTAATTAAAAATAATATTTAGTCAAGGCTTTAAATATGATGGCTAAAATCTAAGGGGGGTGTACACTCTGGAGTGAGCTTAAATATGCCAGAGTATATATAAATGGGACAAAAATTAGTTATAGTTGAATCACCAGCAAAGGCTAAAACCATAGGAAAATATTTAGGTAAAAATTATGTAGTCAAGGCTTCAATGGGCCATGTTAGGGATCTTCCCAAAAGTCAACTGGGAGTTGATATAGATAATGAATATACTCCTAAATATATAACTATAAGAGGAAAAGGTGAGCTTTTAGATAAGCTGAGAAAAGAAGCAAAAAAAAGTGAAAAAGTCTATTTGGCTACAGACCCTGATAGAGAAGGGGAAGCTATTTCCTGGCATCTAGCTCATGTATTAAAATTAGATGAAAATGAAAAATGTAGAATAGAATTTCACGAAATTACAAAAAATGCTGTGAAAAGTTCAATAAAATCTGCTAGATTAATAAATATAAATTTAGTCAATGCACAGCAGGCTAGGAGAGTACTTGACAGGTTAGTTGGATATAAGATAAGCCCTATACTTTGGAGGAAAATTAAATGGGGTCTAAGTGCAGGAAGAGTACAATCGGTAGCTCTCAAAATGATATGTGAGAGAGAAAAGAAAATAGTGGATTTTGTGCCACAGGAATACTGGACTATAGAATGTGAGCTCAATAAAGAAAATGAGAGTAAATGTTTTAATGTAAAGCTTACTACATTTAATAAGAAAAAAATTGAAATTGGTAGTAAAGATGAAGTAGATAAAATTATAGAAGAGTTAAAAGAAGGACAATTTATTGTAAAATCAATAAAAAATACTAATAAAAATAGGACTCCTCTTCCTCCATTTACTACAAGTACATTACAGCAAGATGCCTATAAAAAATTAAATTTTTCCACTAAACGAACTATGTCCATAGCCCAACAGATATATGAAGGAGTGGACATAAAAGGGTATGGAACTATAGGTCTTATCACATATATGAGAACTGATTCAGTTAGAATAGCACAAGAAGCTCAGGAAGCTTGTAGAGACTTTGTAGCAAATAAATTTGGGAAGGAGTATATTGAAGAAAAGCCTAGAAACTTTAAAAGTAAAAAGAATATACAGGATGCCCACGAAGCTATAAGACCTACTAATGTAGAGATAACCCCTAAAAAGGCAAAGGAAAATTTAAAACCAGAACAGTACAAACTTTATAATTTAATATGGAATAGATTTGTAGCAAGTCAAATGTCCTCTTGTCAGATTGATGTTAAATCAATAGATATAGTGAATAACAATTATGGATTAAAAGTCAGTGGTTCACGAATAAAATTTGATGGATTTATGAAAGTCTACAAATATACCTCGGAAGAAGAGAAATCTGATATATCCCTCCCTAAGCTTGAAGAAGGAGAGAATTTATTAAGAAAATCTATAGATGGGAAACAGCATTTTACACAACCTCCAGCTAGATTTTCTGAGGCATCTCTTGTAAAAACTTTAGAAGAAAATGGAATAGGTAGGCCTAGCACTTATGCCCCAATTCTATCAACTCTTTTGGATAGAAAATATATACAAAGGGAAAAGAAAACTTTAATTCCAACTGAATTAGGAGATATAGTTAATAATATAGTAAGTCAGTATTTTAAGCAGGTAGTAGATGTGGAGTTTACTGCTGCAATGGAATCCAAGTTAGATAGTATTGAAGAAGGAAAAGATGATTGGAGAAAAGTAGTAGGTGAATTTTATGAACCTTTAAAAAAATCTATTGAGATAGCAGAAAAGGAAGTTGCTAGAATTACTATAGAAGATAAGGTTACAGATGTAAAGTGCGATAAATGTGGTAGAAATATGGTAATAAAGCATGGAAGATTCGGAGATTTTCTAGCGTGTCCGGGATATCCTGAATGTAAGAATACAAAACCAATAGTGGAAGAATTGGATGTAAAATGTCCTAAATGCCAGGGAAATGTTTTGGTAAAAAAAAGTAGAAAAGGCAGAAAATTTTATGGGTGCAGTAACTACCCTGATTGTGATTTTGTAAGTTGGTTTGAACCTACAAACGAAAAGTGTAAAGAATGTGGAAATTATATGGTGAAAAAATACAATAAATCCAAAGGAAATTATTTGGAGTGTTCTAATTCAGAATGTAAACATAGAGAATATAAAGCTGTAGAAGATGGAGAAGATGGAGAAGAAAAAGCAACTAAGTAAAAAGTATATATTTTACATTTAAATAAATATTTAACATAAAAAAACTAATTCAAAGTATAATTTTCGAGTGTTGATAAAGGTAAAATCTAGTCGAATAAAATGATTATATTGAATTAAAATCATTATTATGTTATCATAATTAGTGAATAAAGAATAATTCTAAATATTTCAAAAAGTCTAAATTATTAATATTGTAATTAAATAAAATTTTTTATACGGATATTTGCAAAAAATATAGCTTTTTTATTAATAGGTAGGAATGTATATGCAATGTTTATGTGTAAGAGATAATGTAGTGGGAACAAGGAGGGTTATAAATGTCAACACTATTAGATAAAACAAGAAAATTGAACAAAATATTACAGAAAACAGGAACCGAACCGGTAGTTTTTGAAGATATATGTAAATTGTTAAGTGAAGTTTTGAAATGTAATGTTTATATTATAAGTAGAAGAGGAAAAATATTAGGATATAATTTTCCAGATGGTTTTGAATGTTATATGGTTAAGGAGAAAGTAATAAGTGAAATGAAATTCCCTGAGCAGTATAATAGTAAGCTTTTAAATGTACACGAGACTTTGGCCAATTTAAGTAATAACGGAATTTGTGTTTTTGAAGATGGGACTTCCTGTGAGATAGATAACAAGCTTACAACTATAGTTCCTATAGTAGGTAATAGAGAAAGATTAGGAACCTTACTATTAGCAAGCTTTGGAGAAAAATTTACTGATGATGATTTAGTATTAGGGGAATATAGTGCGACTATAATTGGACTTGAGATATTAAGATCTAAAAATGAAGAAATGGAAGAGGAAGCCAGAAAGAAAGCAGTAGTTCAATTAGCTATTGGGACTTTGTCGTACTCAGAATTGGAAGCAGTGGAACATATATTCAGTGAGTTGGATGGAAATGAAGGATTACTTGTAGCATCAAAGATAGCTGATAAGGTAGGAATAACTAGGTCTGTTATTGTAAATGCACTTAGAAAATTTGAAAGTGCAGGAGTTATAGAATCTAGGTCACTTGGAATGAAGGGAACTCATATTAAGATATTAAATGACAAATTAATGGATGAGTTGAAGAAGATAAAATAAAAATACTAATTTTTATTGAATACATTTAAGCCTTGTGGTATACTACATAAGGTAATTAATACACACATTATCTAATTCACAAAAAGGTGCCAAATGGTATTTTGTGAATATGAAGATGATGGAGGAAAAACCTAGGAGGGAAAAATTAATGTCAGTTATTTCAATGAAACAATTATTAGAAGCAGGTGTTCATTTTGGACATCAAACAAGAAGATGGAACCCTAAAATGGCTCCTTATATTTTTACAGAAAGAAATGGGATCTATATAATAGATTTGCAAAAAACAGTAAAAAAAATAGAAGAAGCTTATAATTTTATAAAGGAAGTTGCAGCAGAAGGAAAAGATATATTATTTATTGGAACTAAAAAGCAAGCTCAGGAAGCTATTAAGGAAGAAGCAAAAAGAAGCAATATGCATTATGTAAACAACAGATGGCTTGGAGGTATGCTTACAAACTTTGCAACTATAAAGACAAGAATAGCTAAATTAGAAGAGTTAGAAAAAATGGAGGAAGACGGAACGTTTGAAGTTCTTCCTAAAAAAGAAGTTATAAAGTTAAATAATGAAAAAGAAAAGTTAGAGAAAAATTTAGGTGGAATAAAGACAATGAATGCTGAAAATGTAGGAGCACTTTTCATTGTTGATCCAAGAAAAGAAAAGAATGCTATATCTGAAGCTAAAATTTTAGGCATTCCAGTAGTAGCTATAGTTGATACAAATTGTGATCCTGATGAAATAGATTATGTTATACCTGGAAATGACGATGCAATAAGAGCTGTAAAATTAATTACATCTAAAGTTGCAGATGCAGTAATGGAAGGAAGACAGGGAGAACAATTAGCTGAAGAAGAATAATATATGAAAATTAGAGAATGTTTATATATAGGTTGAATACAAGTAGGAGAGGAGCTGAAAAACCGTTGATTGGCAATTGCTTAAAAATTATGATTGCCATATAAGTAGGGTGTAATGCATCCGAATTTACGCTCTGGGAGTGTCAGACCAAGAGAAGACAAAGCTTCAGACACTGTGAGCAGAGAAGTAAGCTATGAGGTTTTATTGTATTTTTGAATAATCTATAGCTTTTAGATGACGGAATATAATTATGATAACTGCACAGATGGTAAAAGAACTTAGAGAAAGAACCGGAGCAGGAATGATGAACTGCAAAAAAGCTTTAAATGAAGCAAATGGTGATACTGAAAAAGCCATTGAAATATTAAGAGAAAAGGGTCTATCAGCTGCAGCTAAAAAATCTTGCAGAGTAGCTTCTGAAGGACTGGTTAAAGCATATATTTCAGAGGATGGAAAGATTGCTTCAATAGTAGAAGTAAACTGCGAAACAGATTTTGTATCTGTAAATGAAGATTTTGTAGGTTTTGTAGATAATATAGCAAAACAGGCAGCTTTAACAAGTGCAACTACTGTAGAAGAATTAGAAAAAGAAAAATATATAGCAGATGATACTAAGACTGTAAAAGATGCATTAGT
>DAIMMR010000277.1:0-5286 GCA_036720575.1 Clostridium sp. | reverse complement strand
ATAAAGAGAAAGAATTATAATATAATCATGATATGTTAAAAAAATAAAAAAGATTGACATTTAATTTTATTACGAGTTACGATAACAATTACTATAAAATCGGAAGGAATGAAAATATGAAAAGTATAGTAAAAGTTAAAAATGTAAAATTGGGAGAAGGAATTCCTAAAATTGCAGTACCTTTTATAGGAAGAACTAATGAAGAGTTAGAGGATGATGTTAAATATTTAAAGACAATTAGTCTTGATCTTGTGGAATGGAGAATTGATTACTACAAGGATGTAGAAGACATTGAGAAGGTAAAAGAAATTCTAACTAAGATTAGAGTTCAATTAGGTGATATTCCACTATTGGTAACTTTTAGAACTGCAAAAGAAGGTGGAGAAAAAGAAATTACTCCAGAATATTATGTTGAACTTAATAAGGCAATTGCAGCGACTAAAAATGCGGATTTAATTGATGTTGAATTATTTATTGGTAGTAGCAAAGTGGTGAAAGAAATTGTTGATACAGCGCATGAAAATGGAGTAAAGGTAATTATGTCAAATCATGATTTCCATAAGACTCCATCAAAACAAGAAATAGTATCTAGATTGTGTAAGATGCAGCAACTAGGAGCAGATATACCTAAGATGGCAGTTATGCCTTCAACTCCTGATGATGTACTTGAGCTTTTAAGTGCAACTAATGAAATGAGACGTGATCATGACCAAACTCCAGTTATTACTATGTCAATGGGATCTCTTGGAGTTATAAGTCGTTTAGCTGGTGAAACTTTTGGCTCAGCACTTACTTTTGGTTCAGCTAAAGCAGTATCAGCACCAGGACAATTACAAGCAAATGAATTAGATAAATTACTTAGACTTATAACGTCAACTAAATAGTAGACTACAAGTAAAAATAAAAATTTAAGAATAGATTAGAATGATTAAAAAAATAAATCTACTTGATAAAAATAGAGTGGATTTATTTTTTTTATGTATAAATATAGGTCATATTAATTGCTTTTTAATTATATAAATAATATAGAAAATTAAAAGGCAGTGTGATAGGTAAATGAATGCTCGAAACAAAGTTATATGTCCTTTAATCGTAGATAAGGAACGTAGTTCAAAGGTTTTTACTAGTGAAGCTATAGATTTAATTCAAAGGGGAAACATAAAAAAATTAAATGCTATATGGCTTGAAGTAACAGGATGTTCAGGAAATATCATTTCTTTTTTAAATAGTGAAAATCCTGGACTCGATTATATTTTAGAAAAACTAATTAATTTAAAATACAACAATACTCTAATGACTTCAGAAGGGGAGTATGCTTTTAAACAATTCTTGGATACATTGAATACTGAATTTATACTATTAGTAGATGGAGCAGTATCTACTGCCCAAAATGGTTTTTATAATATTGTTGCCAATTATGAAGGAAACCCTGTTACTGCACTTGAAGCTGTAAAAATGGCAGGAGAAAAAGCTAAGTATGTTCTATGTGTAGGAACTTGTGCATCCTATGGTGGGATTTCTGCTGCTAGACCAAACCCTTCAGAAAGCAAAAGTGTTAAAGAAATACTAAATCGTGAAGTCATAAGACTTCCAGGCTGTCCATGCCATCCGGATTGGGTAGTTGGAACTTTAGCACATTTAGTTGCTTTTGGCAAACCACAATTGGATGAAGATGGAAGGCCTCTTCTTTTTTATGGAATTACCATTCACGATAGGTGTACAAGAAGGGGGTTTTTTGATAACAGAATTTTTGCAAAAAAATTTGGAGAAGATGGATGCATGTTTAAACTTGGATGCAGGGGACCTGTAACTAAAACAGATTGTCCTAGGAGAAAGTGGAATGGATACGTGAACTGGCCTGTTGAAGACAATACCAACTGTATAGGATGTGCAAATTCTAGATTTCCAGATGGTATGGAACCATTTGTAAGGTACTAGTAAGGAGGGTGCTATGAAAAAGAAAATTACCATTGATCCAATTACAAGAATAAGCGGTTTTTTGGAAACTAAAGTGCAAGTAGAAGAAAATATTATAGTAGATGCTGAAACTAGTGGATTGCTTTTTAGAGGATTTGAAAAAATGTTAAAGAACAGACAGCCGCTGGATGCGGTATACTTTACAGAAAGAATTTGTGGAATATGTTCAACAGCTCATGCCGTGGCAGCTGCTACAGCTCTTGAAGATGCTTTGAAGATAAAAATTAGTGTAAATGATTCGTATATGCGTAATTTAATACATGGGTTTGAATTTATACAAAATCATATAAGACATTTTTATAATTTGACCATACCAAGTTATGTGAAGATGCCCAATGTAAATCCTCTTTTTTCAGATCAATATGAGGATTATAGATTGCCTTATAACTTAAATAAAAAGATAAGTGAAGATTATATTGAAAGTATTAAATACAGTAGGTTAGCCCATGAAGGATTGGCTACACTTGGAGGAAAAGCTCCCCATAATCACGGGATTTTTGTTGGAGGAGTTACTATAAATATAGATTCATATAAACTCACAAAAGTTAAATCTATTATTTCTCAAATTAATAAATTTGTAAGCAGTGTTATGTTAGAGGACATGAATATAATTTCAAAATATTATGCTGATTATTTTAAAATGGGAGGAGCTTATGGAAACTTTATGACTTATGGAATTTTTGACAAGTATGCTGATCCTGAGATAAGTTATGTAGGACCTTCTGTCTTAATAAATGGACAAAAGTATAACTTCAATAGTAATAAAATTACAGAGAATATACTTCACACATGGTATATGAACGATGATGAAACAATAAATTTATCTAAAGAAACAGGTTACAGTTTTATAAAATCGCCAACTTATGATGGCTATTCTATGGAAGTAGGACCTCTAGCAAGATTGATACTTTCAGGTGAGTATATTGGTGGAAGTTCCTGTATGGACAGAAATGTTGCCAGAGTACTTGAAACAAAAAAGATTTTAGAAATTATGCAAGGACTTGCAGATAGAATTAAGCTTATTCCAGCAGAGCAAAGAGTATATGAAATCCCAGATAAAGCATTTGGTGCAGGATTAATTGATACTACTAGAGGATCCTTAGGCCACTGGATAAGTATAGAAGATAAATTTATAAAGCATTACAATATCATAACTCCTACAGTGTGGAATATGGGGCCAAGAAATCAATCAGGTGCGCTTGGAATTGGAGAAAGATCTTTAGTTGGAACGAAAATAAAAAATATAAAGCAACCTATAGAAGTTGGAAGAATTATGAGATCCTTTGATCCTTGTGTTTCCTGTGCAACTCATTTGATAAGTGATAAGTATGAACCAGTGGATGTACAGGTTATAGTATGAAAGTAAAAGTTATTGCTCTAGGGAATATATTGATGGAAGATGACGACATTGGAATTAAGGTTCTGGAAAATATAAAAGATGAACTTGCAGATAAGCATATTGAATCTATAATAGGAGAGACAGATGTAGAATATTGTATTTCCCAGGTAGAAGATGGTGATTTTATATTTATAATAGATGCTTCTTATAATGGAAAAGTTCCAGGTACGATAACAGTTGTTAATTTAGAGAATTATAAGTATAAAAAGAAATATTATACCCAGCACAGTTGTAACTTCATAGACATTATAGGAGTTTACTACAAATCATTAACTGGGTTTATTATTGAAATTGAAGCAGCTAGTGTAAGCTTTAAATTGGGACTTAGCGATAACTTACAAAATAAACTTAATATTATTTCAAAAGATGTATTGAAAAATATTTTTCTGAAATTGAATGACAGAGTGGGGGAGGGAAAATAGTTGGATCCTTATTTAGTGAAAGAGCTGAAGATGATTAGGCGAAAAATTACTTTTTATAAAAAAAATAGTATATTTGCTGTATGCCCTTTTATAAAAAGCCATTATAGACATCTCATGAATATTCAAATAGGAGAATTAGAAAAACTAATGAATGTAATGAACAAAGATATAGTAAGACAAGAAAAACAATTTACTTTGGAAGAACTTTCAAAATACAATGGGGCTGGTGGTTCTCCGGCGTATGTTGCTGTAAATGGAATAGTGTATGATGTGAGTTTGTCTCCTGTATGGGGAGGGGGGACGCATTTTGGTCTGTATGCTGGAAAAGACTTAACTTTACAATTTAAGGCATGTCACAGCGGAGAAACAAAAATATTGAATAGCCTACCTAAAGTGGGGGAGTTAAGAATTTAATAACAAATTAGTTTTGAAAAAGGGGAAAATAATAAATGCATGATATGATTTTATTGAGTAAAATATCCAGAGCTTTAAGTGAATGCTGCAGTTCAAATAAAATTTCAAAGATAAATAAGGTAGTTATAGCTGTAAATAGTTGCAGCCATGTTAACGCAAATAATCTTTATGATTATTTAAGAAACTATAATGAAGATATAACTGATGAATTAACAGAAGTTAAAATTGAAATTGAAAATTTGCCTGATCAAATGGCAATAATTAAAAATATAGAAGGTTACTAATATGAAGATGAAAAGTAGAAATGATATTAGTAATTTGGACGGCATAATTGAAAAGTTTATTTGTGCTATTGTAAAATTATTTCTATAATCATAAGTTGACAGGAAAACAGAAAGCAAATTATACTTATAATGAAAAGATGGTGAAACATATGAAAATATTGCTTATGAAAATTACATTGAGAGCATCCTGGGTTCATTCATTAAAAGAAAAAAGAATGGTAGTAAAAAGCATAGTTCAAAAGTTAAAAAATAAGTTTAACGTATCTGTGGCAGAAGTTGATGAGCAGGATGTTCATCAAATGATAGTTATAGGGGCTGCAGGAATATGTGGAACTTCTGCACAAGTAGATTCAACAATGGAAAATATCATAACTTTTGTAGAAAGTAATACTGATGCGGAAATAATAGATATTCAAAAAGAAGATGTTGAAGGTATGTAAAGCAACATTTAAATGAAAAAAGTACTTACTAACTTAACTTTCGCAGTTTAAAAATATTACGAAGCAATATTTTTAAAGAACAAAGTTCAAAGTTTAAATATCAAATAAGGATAAATTTCTTCCTAACGTCAGAAAATATTAAAATTATAGATTTCCTGAGGTACGAGGGGAAATCATCTTTATCTGTTCTTTGTTATTTGAACTTTGCTATTTTCAAAAGCTTTGCTTCGCAATATTTTTATATTAAGTCAAAATTTCGTATGTGTGAAAGTTGATTATTAAATAATAAGGGGTATACATATGAGAAAAAAATTAATTAGTTTACTTTCTGTCTTTATGTTTGTTTTTAT
>DAIMMR010000276.1:0-5289 GCA_036720575.1 Clostridium sp. | reverse complement strand
TTAACATTATTTATTTATGAATTACACTTTATATATATAATTTAAATTTATTAACTTAAATTTAACATAGAAAATATAATATAAAAACCCTATAAGTAAGTACAGCTTGTTTACTATACCCACTTATAGGGTAAACACCCTTTATTAAATTGATTTTTTATTGCAGAAGTTTATCAACAGTATTTTGAGATACTACACCTTCTCCACCGAGAATATAGATTTGATTTACAGTTGCTAATCCTGATTTAATATAAGTTTTTAAATCATTTGAATTACCATCTCTATTGAGTAGTATGATTGGTGCCTTTTCCTTGCCTGCTGCAGAAGATCCACAGAGAGCATCTGCAAAATCATTTCCTGATGAAATATAAATATTTGATAAATTGTATTTATCATTAAATTTATTTAATACAGCAAGATTTGTAGTATATCTATCTTTTCCTGATATTCTTGCAGCTCCTAGAGTCTTAACTACACTGTCACTTACAACTCCAGTTCCACCAACTACATACATTTTACTACTATTGTCTTTTACATATTGCAAAGTAGCATTAGTTAGCTTATTTCCATTTATCAAGAGTACCGGACTTCCCGATGAAGCTGCATAGGATGATATTGATAGCCCATCTGCAAAGCCTTGTCCTGAAGCTATGAATATTTGTTCAGGTTTGCTTATCTTTTTAGCAACTTCAAGTGAAGTAGCATATCTATCTGATCCCGATATTCTCTGTACATTTATTTTCATTTTCTTTACAGCATTTTCTACTGAACTTGATACAACTCCAGTACCTCCAATTATATATACGTTTTTAACTTTTAATCTTGAAAGTTCTGATGATGTATTATTATCAAGTGAGTTGCTTGAAGTTAATAATATTGGTGCATTTATCTGTTTTGCAAAAGGTGCTGCACTAAGTGCATCAGCAAATGCTTCTCCAGAAACCACTACTGCTGAATCAGCACTAGTCCATTTATTTTGTGATATTTTTGCTGAAGTCTCGTATCTATTTTGTCCACCCAATCTTACCTGTTTAGGTGATTCTGTCTTGGTTATAGTATAGGTATCAACAACTTCCATATTATCAGTTCTATATGTTGTAATTTTAAAGTTATTATCATCTATACTTACATTTGAAAATGTTGGAACGTGATCCTGCCATTTTACAGCTTCATAGTAGTTTTTCTGGTCGGGTTCCTTTATTTCATAGTACTTACTTCCACTTGCTGAGTTTGCTGTTACATAAAGGATTCCTTCTGGATTTGTAACTTTTCCATCCTTTGAATCTTCAACACTAACTGCTTTTCCACCTAACATCTGATTACTTCTCGTATAACAGTGGTCATGTCCATCCAATACTACATCTATTCCAAGTTCCTCAAAAACTTCCGGATGTGTAAGTCTTCTTTGAGCTATATCATCATCTTTTTCATGATTTGCAGAACTGTAGATTGAATGATGCATTCCTACTATCTTCCATTTTACATTTGGATTTGCTGCTATTGCCTGCTGCATAAATGCTTTGTGGTCTTCTGCATTTATATCATTACTGTTCAGCATCATAAATAGTGTATTTCCATAAACATAATAGTAGTCATTTCCAGTAGTTCCATTACTCTTGTCTGATTCAAATCCATTGTTGCTGAATATACCATATTTATCGGACATATTAGGGTAATTAAAATGTGTACTATGTCCAGGGCCATATCCCTCGTGGTTACCTGCAATTGTTACAAGAGGTGTGTTTTTAACTTGGGAAGGTTTGAAGAACTGATCATATTCTCCTTCATTTTTAACTGATCCATTTTCATCCTTGGATTCCTTACCGTTGTTTACCTGATCTCCTATTGACATTATAAAATCTGTATTTGTGAATTTAGCTAAAGCTTTATTTAATGTATCTACCCAGCCGTCTCCATCTTTAGCTATATCACCACTGGCACCAATCTGTGGATCTCCTGCAAATAGGAAATTGATCCCTTTGGATATATCCTGTGTAGTATAGTTGTCAACTGAACTCCAGTTAGTTCCGTCACCTACTCTGTATACATATGCTGTAGCCTGTTTTAATCCTGTTACTGTTACCTTGTTTGAAGTGTATCCATCATTTCCTTCTGACTTCTGTCCTTTGAAAGTCTTTGCCTTGTCTTCTGGAAAAGTACTTCCGGTCATGTCAGATTTTAATGCAACTTGTACCTGTGGATCTGATGTACTCTTTGAATACCATGCAAAGTTTAGCTGTGACTGGTCTGCTCCAGGTGCAAAGGTTATATCCTTTATATCTGGATTAGTTCCTTCTAATGTAACTGATTGACTTTTTTCTGTATTTTCAGCTGCTCTGGCAGACATTGGAACCATAAGACCTGAAGACACAACTAAAAAGCACAGCATGAATGATGCTGTTTTTGATACCAATTTTTTAAGATGCTGATTCATGAACTTTCCCCCTTATATGATTTGGTTAACATTTATTAATTGCATACAATACGCATTTTATCACCACTTATTTATTTCTTCTGTCTTGTTCATGTAAAATTCATGTAAAACAATAATAACATTTTTGTATTTAACTTAAATTTTACACAATCTTTATCACTACCTTGCATTGCTATTATAAAATTAAAAAATATATAAATATAAAACGGAGGAATATCATGATTAAATCTTCAAAAATATTTCAAATATCAATTTTTGTAATAGCTGCACTGCTATTTGGCATTTTTTTATACCACTTTAATGTAAGCCATCCTGTAACATACAACAAACAAAATGGGAAATCCTATGTGAAGTATGAAAAAGCACAAGTATTATCAGTAAAAAACATATCTTTAAAACAATTCAAGCAATCTAAAAATACATATTTTGGCACCCAACAATCTCAAATTAAAATTCTTACAGGAGAGCATAAAGGTGAAATCAAAAATGTAACAAATTATTTAAGTGATACACACAATGTATATTTAAAACCAAATATGAAAATAGTATCAGAAATATCTACAGCTAATGGAGGCAGCTATAGTGTATCAATATATAATTACTATAGAGCCAAAACACAATATATATTTATATTCATTTTCTTTGCCGCTCTTTGTATAATAGGTGGTAAGAAAGGATTTAGGTCTGTTATCGGTCTTGTTTTTACTTTAGCATGTATAATATTTTTATTTGTTCCTATGCTATATAGAGGATACTCTCCAATTTTCGCTGCAATACTTATAATAATTATAACAAGTTGTGTTTCACTGTTTTTATTAAATAACTGGAGTGCAAAAACTTTATCAGCTATATTGGGCACTATATCCGGAGTTATAATTGCAGGTATAATTGAAGCCATCTTAGGACATTTTTCTCACTTGTCAGGACTCAATTTAACTGATGTAGAAAGCTTGAATATGATTTCGAATGTATCTGGTATGAAGGTACATGAATTATTGGCCGCAGGAATTCTAATAGCGTCTTTAGGAGCTGTAATGGATCTAAGCATATCAATTGCTTCTTCCATACAGGAGATATATATGTCTAATCCCGGTATGAATAAAAAAGAACTATTCAGATCAGGAATGAATGTAGGAAGAGATATGATGGGTACTATGGCAAATACCTTGATTTTAGCCTTTGCAGGAGCATCTCTTACCATGATTATAATAATTTATTCCTACAATGTCAGTTATAATCAACTTATCAACATGGACATGGTAAGCTTGGAAATAATCCAGGGATTAACTGGAAGTATGGCAATAATTTTTACAGTACCACTTGTTTCATTTATCTCATCAGAAATTATTATAAGATCTTCAAAACAAAAGTCATTAAATTAACTATAAAGGACAATAGCTTATTGTTAAGCTATTGTCCTCATATTTTTATTTAATTTTAATTTTAACTTTAAATTGATCTACTATGTCAATAAGTTTTTTTGCATTATTGGCATTTTCAACAGTATCTAAAGATATATCTGCATTTTTCTGTTCTATTAAATTCATATTGTCAAGTATATTTATTGCCGCATCTGTACATTTTCCAACAGAATCATTAATACCACTAATTACATTTGAAATTTGCTGCTGTGACGAATTTATATCATCAGTAAGAACATAAAAATTTTTTATATAGGATTTGATTTTGATTCCGTCATTTTGATATTCCTTACTCATTTTTATTACTTTAAAATTATTTAAATCAGCGTAAACCAAAAAAAGTTACTGTCACAGTTCAAAATATTATTAAGAGTTGTGTTTATAATTTTATTTCCAGGAAGTCCTGTTAGAGGATTAAGATTTTTTGCATTATTTTTTTCAAATTTTACAGTATACTCAAGTAAATTTTTAATAGTCACAATTCCACAGTATTTATTTTCTTTTGTAACTATAACATAGTCATATATTCTTTTAGAATCCCTTGACATTGCAATTTTTGATACATTACTTATAGTATTGTAGTAATCGACTATTAATGGGGATGAATCCATAATCAACGATACAGGACGTTTTAAAAAAACGGAGTTGCCATATTGAGTAGCAAGTATATAATCAAGATTATGCTGCATAATTAAACCTATCGGGTAATTATCCTTTACAATGCATACCCCTGTAACACCTGAAAATTCCAAAAACCTCTTAACCTGTTTATTTGATGCTGTCGAAGGAAATGTTAGATTTTTTTGTACAATATTACCTATATAGCTAGTTTCAGATTTGAGTTGATTTTGCCTTATATTATTATACTTGATTATCTTTTTCTTTATATCTTCAGATATATCAAGAAAATTTTTATACGGTCTTTGAAGTAAATATCCCTGACCTGCTGAAACTCCAAGATTTATTAATTTTAGAAGCTCTTTTTCAGTTTCAATTCCCTCTGCAATAATCTTCATATTTGTAAGATGCGCTAATGACACAAAGTTCTTTACAAGCTCTTGTTTAAATTCATCTTTATCTATTCCACTTATAAACGATATATCTATTTTAATGTAATGTGGTTTTGTCTCCATTAGTGTCTTAAGTCCTGAATAACCTGTACCCATATCATCGATTGCAATTTTATATCCTTGATTGACATAATTATTTAAAGCTATTTTAAAACTCTTATAATCTTCTATAGCTGTTTTCTCTGTAATTTCAAAGATAATTAAATTTGGAGACATATTGTGTTTTTTTAAGAAATCTCTAGTAAATCCTTTTCTGAATCTTTCATCTTTAAATATTTTAGGATCTACATTTATAAACAGCAATTTATTTTTATCTATCATCTTTGCCCTTTCAATAGCTTTTACTCTACATAATAATTCAAGC
>DAIMMR010000275.1:0-5293 GCA_036720575.1 Clostridium sp. | reverse complement strand
AAAAAGTACTTTTTGGAGATAGGAATGTCTTATTTAGAATGAAAGAATTATGGTCTTATATGATTCAGATTTTTTCTAATAATGCAAAATATGCAAAAAAAATTAAGAAATCAGAAAAATTATACGATTATGATGCAGCGGTTTTAAGCCTATTTCGAGAACAGACTATTTTAGGAAATTAGTAAAATCAAATTTTGTTTTTGTCCATGATCAGGATTTTCAAACCTATATTTCAAAAAAAATTGATGAATTAGAGGCAGACTTAGAAATGTAATAAATAACACACTTATTATGTATTAACTCAACTTTCGCAGTTTAAAAATATTGCGTCGCAATTTGCTTAGTTGAGAATTGAGAGTGGAGAGTAGAGAGTGGAAAGTGGAGAGTTAATGTAGATTTTTGACAACTCGTTTCGCTAAGGCGAAACATTGCTGGTTCATATAAGTTTAAAGATTTTTTGCAATAGCTAAAAATCAACCTTCACTCTCAACTCTCAATTCTCAACTCAAAAAGCTTTGCTTCGCAAAGTTTTTATATTAAGTCAACATTTTATATGTGCGAAAGTTGAGGTACTAATTTAACACACTTTTCTCACCTTTAATCCCAATATAATTAAATATCTCCTGAAATAAAGTTCTCGCCACAGGTGCCGAAACATCTGAAGCATAATAATTTGATCCGCTAGGTTCATTCACACTTACAAGCAAAGTTATTTTAGGATTCTCCTCAGGAGCCATACCAGCAAAGGAAGACATGTATTTTCCCACTGCATAACCTCCTGTTTTAGGATCAGCTACCTGAGCCGTTCCAGTTTTACCTGCAATATCTAGGCCTTGTAAAAAAGCATTTTTTCCTACCCCTGAAGTAACTACTTTAGTTAAATCCTCTCTTAACTCAGATGCTAGTTCAGCATTATACACAGTTTTTTTGCTATAATTATCATATTTTTTATCTATAACTTCATTACTTGCATCAGTAACATGTGTAATATCCTTCATGATATGAGGTCTTATCCATGTTCCTCCATTTGCTATTACATTAAAAGCAGCCATGTATTGAACTTGATTGACTGCAACACCTTGTCCAAAAGCAAGCTCAGATAAATCAAATCTATTAATTTGATCAGGGCTTCTCAAAGTACCTGCTGATTCTCCAGGTAAGTCTATTCCCGTTTTTTGACCAAACCCCATTTTTTTTGCAGTAGCAACAAGCTTGTCTTTACCTAGTTTATTTCCTAATTCTGCAAAACCTACATTACAGGAATTTTTTATTATATCCACAAAGCTTTCGCTGCCATGCCCATTTAAATTCCAGCAGTGAATAGTACTTCCATCAATTGTTATGCTGCCATCACATATATATGTATCATTTAATCCAATATTGTTTTCTAAAGCACTTGCTGCGGTAACAACTTTAAATATAGACCCTGGTTCAAAATTATCTTGAATAGAAGGATTTTTCCAAAGCATTTCAGCATTTTTAGAGTTTTTGGCTATACTTGATGCATTGTTAAGATCTACACTAGGTTTATTTGCCATTGCTAATATTTCTCCATTTTGAGGGTTCATAACTATAATATTAACTGCTTTCGCATTATTATCTTCTAAAGCTTTTTGAGCCGCTTGTTCAGCATATTGTTGAATAACTGAATCTATTGTTAAAATAACATTTTTACCATCTACTGGCCGGGTATATTTTTGAGATTCATAAGGTAATTGATTATTTTTTGCATCTTTTTCATAAGTCATACTGCCAGGTGTACCTGAAAGTTCTTTATCATAGCTCAATTCTATCCCAGAAATTCCATCACCCTCAGGATTTACCAATCCTAAAATACTTGTCATAAAATTTCCATTTACATAATACCTTTTAGTATCTGATGAAATAATAATCCCTTTAATATTTAACGCTTTAATCTTGGTCATTACAGGTTTCTCAATCTGCCTTTTCAATAAAGCTGAATTAGCAGGCAGTCCATTAGGTAGTGTTGTATTTAATACTTTTAAAATATCGCCAGATTTCATATTAAGTATGGGAGACAATTTATTAGCTAATTGAGGAAGAGACATTTTTCTCTCACTCAAAGTTTGTCTTAATGTTTTTAAATCCAGGTCAACTCTATAAATACTTTCATTTACTGCTAATTCATTAGAATTTCTATCTAGAATTTCCCCTCTTTTAGCACTAATTGGTATTGTAGTTGTTTGCTGCTCCACAGCCATTGATTTATATTCATAACCCTTTGCTACCATTAAATACCCTAACCTTCCAACTAGCCCTAAAAATATAATAACCAATAGTATACCAGTAAATATAAATTTATTTTTTTTAACAAATTTTTTTGTTTTCATCCTGCGCCTCTTTAGTCTTTCAGGCAATTTCCACATTTAACTAATTGCCATTTTATAATATTATTTCTTATATGCTATATAGATTATTATATTAAAAGCTGTAATCATATTCAACTATAAGTAATCATGAATTTCAACTACCATGCGCTTCCTCTACGGATTAAACCTATATCGATCTAAAATTTAAATTACTGCTATTTTTCGCTTTTGCACTTTATTCTTATACATATTACTATCTGCTGTCTCTATTAAAGTGTCAATACCAACCTTTTTTGCATCATTATATTCTGCAAAACCATAGCTAAAATCCACTTTGTAATTAAAATAGCTGTCTGCATTAAGCTTGTCCATGTCACTTCTTATTCTATTAATAATTAATTCTGCCTCTTTTATACCGATATTAGGAAATATAATAAAGAATTCATCTCCACCTATTCTACAAACATAGTCAGAATTTCTTACATTAGAGACTAACAATTTGACTACATTTAAGATAAGGTTGTCCCCTTCAATATGTCCATAAGTATCATTTGTCTTTTTTAAATTATCCACATCTATAAAACATATTGTTAGATTCTTTTTGTTTGTCAATACATTTTTCATTTCTTTATCCAAGAACTCCATACCTGCCCTTCTGTTGTATAATTTCGTCATTTCATCAGTGGCAGCTGTTTTTTCTAATTCATTTTCTTTGTCTGTTAGTTCTTTGAATATAGTATTATAAGGCTGAGTAATACAAGTTATTATAACTGCCTTATATATAAGATAAAAAGATATCATTTTAAAATAATGCCCTAATAAATTTGAAAATGCATAGTTATTTACATATATAGTAAATTCAAATTCAGATATTATAGTAAAAATAATAGACCCAAACAAGTATCCATAAACTTTACTATCAAATTTATTTTTGTTCTTCCTTAACAATATGATATCAATTGTTAATATTCCACATATAATATATTCGCTAATTATCTTAAATGGAGTTTGTCCTTTTCCTTCAATAAAACATATAGGGAATACCTTGAAATAAAAAATTGAAGCTATAATACTTGCAGTAACTAGGGTATAAATTGCAAAAGTTAAATATGGTCTCAATTTTCTCTTAAAACGTATGAATATAAATGGTATCAACAAAGAGATGCTTTCAAGATAACGTGCCCCTATCCATAATTGATTGGCATAAAAATTATATCCTCTAAAAATGTTCATCCCGTTGTATGACAGCGTATGTAATAAATCTAAAAATGCTACAAACATATATGCAATACCTATAAATACAAGGTAATCAAAATATTTTTTTGAAAAATTTTTTGAATTCCATGCTACTATAAATAAAGTAAATCCTATTGTTACACTAAATAATTCTGCAAGGCTGTGAAACAACAGATAGCTATATAGGTTGGTCATATATAAAGCTACTATCACAATCAATAAAATAATAACTTCAAAAATATAATTTTTGTATTTATACATATGATCAGCCTCCCAATAAAATAATAATTACATATAACAACTTCTTCAAATAATTTTATTATCTAGATACAAGCTATTAAATACATTATATTATTAAATAATAAAAAAATCCAATAAAACAATATTTGCGAAAGAAATATAATTTTCTTATGGAGGTAACAATGAAGACAGTAGTAATCTATAAATCTAAAACAGGTTTTACAAAGAAATATGCAGAATGGATTGCAGAAGATTTGGCAGCTGATATTTTTGATGTATCACAGATTAACATTAATGTGCTGACTACTTATGATACTATAATTTATGGTGGCAGTTTGCATGCAGTTGGTATTAATGGAGCAAAATTAATAACACAAAATATTAAAAAACTTAAAGGTAAGAAGATAGTGGTTTTTGCAACAGGAGCATCACCATCAAGAAAAAACGTAATAAATGAAATTACAGATAAAAATTTTACTAAAGAACAGCGAAAATATATTAAGTTCTTTTATTTGAGAGGTGGCTTTAATTATAGTAAACTGTCCCCTTTTGATAAATTTCTTATGACATTACTAAAATGGAAAATTAAAAGTAAAAAGCAAAAGGAATTGACAGATGATGAAATAGGTATGCTTGCCGTATATGATAAGCCAGTGGATTTTACGGCAAGAAAGAATATAGATGAAATAATAGCCTACGTTAAATCATAGTATAAAAAATATAGAAAATACACAGTACTATATACAATAATTATAAATTTTATAAGGAAATGTGATTAATATGGGACAAAGAAATGATACAAATCACTCGAATTCATATGTTGAACAAAATTTATCTTTTATCAAAAATCAATTAGGAGATGGTATTGGTCTCGGTGAAGGTAAATTTAAAGCCTTTGGAGGGCAGAGAGAAATTGGAGTATTATATGTGACAAGTCTTTGTGATAAAGAGTTTATAAGTGATCAGGTTATTACCCCTCTATTACAGGGAACATTAAAAAATAATATAGAAAATGATGACATAAGTATATTGGCACAGACAATGTTTATTTCACCAATAAATACCAAAATAATAAAACAAAAAGAAGAAGCTGTAACTGAATTATTAAAAGGAAATACAGTAATTTTTTTTGAGGGATCTAGCAGTATACTTATAGTTCAAGCTCCAAAGATGGAAAAAAGATCTATAAATAACCCAGAAAATGAAACAACTATTTTTGGTGCCAAAGAAGCCTTTGTAGAAGATATAGAAACCAATATTAGCATGGTTATTAGGAGACTTCCTATACCGACACTTAAATTCGAAACTTTTACCTTGGGGAAATTATCCTGTACAAATTCAAAATTGTTATGGATTAAGGGGTTAGCTAAGGATGACATTGTAGAAGAAATCAGAAGGCGGATTAGAGATGTGGATACCGATATAGTAGATGGTACTAGCACTTTAGCTGAACTTATACAAGATAAGCCTACTAGTATATTTCCAAC
>DAIMMR010000274.1:0-5298 GCA_036720575.1 Clostridium sp. | reverse complement strand
ACAATGTGATGATGTTGTGATTCCATACCAGCTAATTCTTTATGATAAAGATAAAATAGATGAAAACAAAGAAAAAATTATAAAAGCAGCTAATGCTAATGGTTTTCATTATATAGGGGCATTAAAAACAAATAGAGTTATTTATCCAAAATGCTGCCGCATAAGTCAGCAAATAAGTGGTTTTGCTAAAAAGATAAATAAAGAAGATTTTCACTTAGTGACAGTGAATAAAAATTCTTATTATGTTTATTGGATATCAAGGCAAAATAAATGGATTTAAAGAAGTTACTGTAGTTATAAGTTATCCTAAAAATGCATTATATAATGAAAAAGCAGTAAAAGCATTTATCTCAACAGATACTTCACTTGAGACAAAAGATATACTAGTTCAATACACTGAACGATGGACAATAGAGGTATTTTTTCGTCAAAATAAGATGGATCTTGGCTTAGACAGCTATCAAATTCGTAGTGAAAAAGCAATAAAAAGATTTTGGATATTAGCTCAATTACCTTATCTTTATTGTACTTTTGGAGTATGTGAAAATCATTGTAAATTTGGTGATGGTCTAAAATTAGCGCGTATCCAGAAAACAGCTATGTTAATTGATTGGATATATATACAAGCTAAAAATGGAGTTGCTAAAGAAAACATTATCAACTCTCTTGGATTATCAAAAAATAAGTGTGCTTAGGTGATGTAAAATAATGTAATCAATTTTGCTCATTTAAAGTAGATAAATAAAAGTAGATAAATATATGATATAATATTTATTGTATTAAGTTACATTAAATGTTAATTATATGTATAGGAGTGATGATATGATTTGTGATATATGTAAAAAGAATGAAGCTACAGTTCATATAACAAAAATAATAAATGGTTCCAAGCAGGATATTAATTTATGTGAAAAATGTGCTATGGAAAAGGGAGAACTTAATTTTGTACCTCAAATAGACTTTGTTTCTCCATTTGGATTTCAAAATATTTTAAGCGGAATTATGGATTATATGACAAGCGGCAATAATGAAGAACATAAAACCTTTGATATATCTTGTAAAACCTGTGGTACATCTTATAGTGAATTTAAGAAAACAGGTCTCTTAGGATGCAGTGAGTGTTATAAAAATTTTAGTAATATTTTAGAACCTGTAATTAAGAGGGTTCAAGCAAATTTAGGTCATACAGGTAAAATACCTAAAAATCAAGGAAAAAGTATTATTGAAAGAAATAAGCTTTTGAAGTTAAAGTCAGATCTTCAAAAGGCAGTATCCTTAGAGGAGTATGAAAAAGCAGCAACTATAAGAGATGCTATAAAAGAAATTGAGAAACAAGTTCATGTGAGTAACGAAAATAAGAAGGAGTGTTAACATTGAATAATTGGACGACTACTTGTGATGACAGCAATGGAGGTTTGGTAATAAGTAGTAGAATAAGGTTAGCTAGAAATTTGGCTGAAGTTCCATTCCCACATAAATTAAATGAAGAAAAAAGCAAAAAGGTAATCAAACTAGTAGAGAATGCTTTTTATATACCTTCCAGTAATAAGGACACATTCAAGACCAATTATTTGTGGGAAGAAACTGATAATGAGAAGCGAAATTATCTGGAAAAACATCTTATAAGCAAAAACTTAATAGATAACAGTCATAAATCTGCCTTTATACTAGATAATCAGCAGACTATAAGTATTATGATAAATGAAGAAGATCATGTGAGAATTCAATGTATAACAGCAGGGCTAAATTTAGAAGAAGTGTATAATGTAAGTGATAAAATAGATGATTTATTGGAAGAAAATTTGAAATATGCATTTGATGAAAAGTTAGGGTATCTTACGGCATGTCCTACTAATATAGGAACAGGACTTAGGGCTTCTGTTATGCTGCATTTGCCAGCACTTTCTTTAAACAATCAGATGAATGGATTTTTAAATGCGCTATCTCAAGTTGGGATGACTGTTAGAGGATTATATGGTGAAGGTTCAAAGGCTATAGGAAATATATATCAGATTTCTAATCAGGTTACTTTAGGTAGAAGCGAAGAGGAAATACTGAGCAATTTAAAAGCTGTAGTTGTTCAGGTAACAAATGAAGAAAAGATTTCTAGAGAAAATCTTATGAAAAAATTTAAATATGAGATAGAAGATAAAATTTACAGAGCGTTGGGTATATTAAAATCAGCAGTGCTCTTAAATGTAAATGAATGTTTCAAGCTTTTGTCTGATGTAAGATTAGGCGTTGAAATGGGAATAATTAAGAATATAAGTAAGGCGACTTTGAACAATCTTTTAGTAAGTACACAGCCTGCCACACTACAAAATGGAAATGAGAAAATTTTATCAGGCATAGAAATGAGTCTTAGTAGAGCAAAAATTGTGAAAGAAAAATTAAATATTGATAAAGTTCAATAAGAAGGATGGTGAAATACACTATGATGTTTGGAAGATTTACGGAAAGAGCACAAAAAGTATTAGTTTATGCTCAAGAAGAAGCACAAGCACTTCAACATGGATATGTAGGTACAGAACATATACTTTTAGGAATATTAAGAGAAGAAGGAATATCCAGAGATCTTTTAAATAGTATGAATGTAAATATTGAAACAGTAAGAAATTTTATAGAAGAGTATGAAGGCAAGGGAGAAGTAAATTTATGTAATAAAGAAATCCCTCTTACTCCAAGAACAAAAAGGCTTTTAGAGTTAAGTCTGTTTGAGGCTAGAAATTTAAATCATAATTATATAAGTCCGGAGCATATTCTGCTTGCACTTATAAGAGAAGCAGAGGGAGTTGCATTTACGATTTTAAATAACTTGGGAGTGGATTTTAATAAATTAAGAAAAGAACTTATAGATTCACTTTCGGGGGATCAGTCGTCAATGAATTCAGGTAATTCCAAGAAAGAAAATGGAGAGCCAACTCCGACATTAGATCAGTTTGGAAGAGATTTAACAGATATGGCAAAAGAGGGGAAATTAGATCCCGTCATAGGGAGAGATAAGGAAACTCAAAGAGTTTTGGAAATATTAAGTAGAAGAACTAAGAATAATCCTTGTTTAATAGGAGATCCTGGTGTAGGTAAAACTGCTATTGCAGAAGGATTAGCACAAAAGATAGTATCATGCAATATACCTGAGCTTTTAAGGGGAAAAAGAGTAGTAACATTGGATCTTTCTTCGATGATAGCGGGTTCAAAATATAGAGGAGAATTTGAAGAAAGACTTAAAAAAGTTATGGAGGAAATAAGAAAATCTGGTAATGTAATATTATTTATAGATGAAGTGCATACCATAATAGGAGCAGGAGCGGCAGAAGGTGCTATAGATGCGTCTAATATATTAAAACCGGCTTTAGCTAGAGGTGAAATACAGTGTATAGGGGCTACTACTATAGATGAATATAGAAAATATATTGAAAAAGATACTGCACTAGAAAGAAGATTTCAGCCTATAATAGTAGGGGAACCTACTAAAGAAGAAGCAGTTTTAATATTAAAAGGTCTTAGAGATAAGTATGAGGCTCATCATAGGGTAAAGATAATAGATGAAGCTATAAATGCAGCAGTAAATTTGTCAGACAGATATATTACTGATAGGTATTTACCTGATAAAGCAATTGATCTTATAGATGAGGCGGCTGCTAAAGTTAGGATACAAAATTTGATTGCTCCACCAGATTTGAAAAATTTGGAGGAAGAATTGGAAAAAGCAACTAAGGAAAAAGAAGATTCTATTAGGGTGCAGGATTTTGAAAAAGCTGCTAAGTTAAGAGATAAAGAAAAGGAATTAAAAAATAAATTGGAAGGATTAAAGACCAACTGGAAGACTAAGAAAGAAGTATCTAACCTTATAGTAGGAGAAGATGAAATTGCATCAGTAGTATCCCAGTGGACCAGTATACCTGTAGAGAAGTTAACGGAAAAAGAATCAGAAAGATTGTTAAAATTAGAGGAAATTCTTCATCAAAGAGTAATAGGTCAAAATGAAGCAGTTAAATCCATTTCTAGGGCAGTAAGAAGGGCTAGAGTTGGACTTAAAGATCCAAAGAGACCTATAGGTTCGTTTATATTTTTAGGGCCTACGGGTGTTGGAAAAACTGAATTGTCAAAGGCATTAGCAGAAGCTATGTTTGGTGACGAAAACAATATGATAAGGATTGATATGTCTGAGTATATGGAGAAACATACGGTATCTAGACTTATAGGATCGCCTCCAGGATATGTGGGTTATGATGAAGGAGGACAGCTTACTGAAAAAGTAAGGAGACATCCTTATTCAGTAGTATTATTTGATGAAATAGAAAAAGCACATCCAGAAGTATTTAATATATTGCTGCAAATACTAGAAGATGGAAGATTGACTGATGGAAAAGGGAAAACAATAAATTTTAAAAATACTATAATAATAATGACATCTAATGTGGGAGCAACTACTATTAAAAAACAGAAATCTATGGGATTTACTGCTAGTAAAAGTGATGACAGTGAAAGTCAATATGAGAAGATGAAAGATAATATAATGGAAGAACTTAGGAAATCTTTTAGACCTGAATTTTTAAATAGAATTGATGATATTATAGTGTTCCATCAGTTAGAAGAAGAAGATTTAAAACAAATAGTAAAACTCATGTTAAAAGATGTTTCCTCAAGGCTTAAAGATCAGGAAATAGAAATTGGATTTACAGATAAAGCACAGGAACTTTTGGCAAAAGAAGGTTTTGACTTAACTTATGGTGCAAGACCGCTTAGAAGAGCAATTACAAAAACTGTAGAAGATAAACTTTCTGAAGAAATGCTTAGAGGTAATGTTAAAAAAGGAGATAAGGTTAAAGTAGTTGTAGAAAAAGGAGAACTATTATTTAATAAAGTCAATTAATGATTGACTTAGATAAAATTAAACTTTATACTTTTTACAGTATAAAGTTTAATTTTTATCCGATGACTACCTGCTCTAATACTCCCACGCACTCCGTGAAAGTGACTGTCATCGAATGGAATAATTTGGGACACCTACTTTTATCTAAGTGGGAGTAAAGAGCAGCTACGTCCCTGGATAACGATTTCTAAGCATAAAATGGAGTTAAAATTCCATTTTATGCTAAGAACTTTGTTTATATAAATTTAGCTATTTTTATCGATTTATACAGGAAGAGATGATTCAATGGTAAAGAAAAAAACGGTTTTTGTATGCCAGGAATGTGGATATGAATCTCCAAAGTGGCTGGGTAAATGTCCTAACTGCAATAAATGGAACTGCATGGTAGAAGAGATTAAGTCACCTCAGGAAGTAACATTTTC
>DAIMMR010000273.1:0-5302 GCA_036720575.1 Clostridium sp. | reverse complement strand
TTACAATTGTATTAATTCTAACTTATAAAAAAATATTGGCGAACAAATCGCCAACATTCCAAACCCCTATCAACTCAAAGCAGTCCTATTTTCTTGATAGTTATTAATGTAATCCCTATATTCCTTTATATCCTCTTTACTAATCATAGAATATATACTTTTTATTTGCCATACAAGGTCCTCATATTTCTTATTGTATATGCCCATTAATTGTAAATTTAAGTGTACACACTCCCTAAAAACTAAAAATTCTGCTATATTTAGTTCAAGTATAATTTCCTTCCTATTGTACGGTTCAGCCATTAAAATAAGTAATTTAGTCATTATCATCTCTGTATTGGCGATATTTTCATGGATTGCAAAGTCATCTATAACTCCCTCTTCATATCTTAAAACTTCTAGATGCCTATTTATCTGCCGTAGCAATAATAATAACAATCCCTTGGGAATCTTAATCTTAATATTTACCTCATTAAACTTAGAATAAATTTCTTCTGGTTTTAAATGCATAGTATAAGCCCTCCCTATATTATAAAATTCCTATTTCTTAAACTCTATATAATATAAAGAGGGCTGCATATTCTTATCAAGTTTTTATAAACTTTTTTGTTGAAATTATTATTTAATTATTAAATACTTCTACCACTTAATTTTCAAAATTCTCCAATACATTTTTAAAATTTCAAATATTTTTTTGTTTTATTCTTTGTTAACCCCATATACATATATAACATCTATTTAAAATCTAACTCCTATGTACTAATACACTTTACTTTCCTTGTTTTTTATTCAGAAAATATTTCTCATCTATGTCTTTCCTATCATCATCTATAAATTGTGTATTGCATTAAATACATCTCCTTAAAGTCAAGAATTCAATTGTATTTAATTTTAAATATAAATAACTAGTTTTTCCTATAATTATAAGTCTTTCTTTGAATACTGCTTGTCTATTTTTTGTCTATTTTCATTATGCTATTGTCTGTTAATTCTAACATAAAAATACATATTGTTTTGTTATCCTTCTTCTTGATTAACACGATTATTCTTTTTATTTCTTTTTTGCCAAATTTTTTCTATTATTGTTATCAAAAGTAGCAAGATTAATATAATTACAAATATTAGTATTACAGCATACTTAAAAATAGTTGCATATATATTAGAAAAAATAGTTGCAAGTATAATAAACATAAACATTAGTAATCCTAATATTCTGCAAATATAAACCATATTATTATATACTTTATATTTATTAAAGTTTCTAATTAGGTCATATATACATTTTATTAACATCCCACTAATTATTAATAGTCCTAAAACTTTGGTGCCTAACTCTTTATCATCTTTAAATATTCTAAACCAATTACTACTTAAAAATAAAACTATAGTTTCCATAATATTATTTATTCTATCCTCGGTTTTAAATATTATTGCTAAAAATATCATAGGTAAAAATGCAATAAACATTATTCTAATCACTTTTATCTTTTTACCTGAATTCCAATCTTTTCTAATAATTATAAAAGTATCTGATATCTTTTCGTATTTAGAAATTAGAATTTTCTTAAATTTATCAATAGAATATTTCTCTACTTCTTTGTCTATTTCCTTTATAATTGTATCTTTACGTTTCTCGTATATTGCTCCATATAAAAGTCTTGCCTTATCAATAATAGTAACCATTGTCAAAACAAGTCCCAAAATTGCTATTGAAATATTTATCATATTTTCTTGCATCTGTCCTTCTATAATATAAGTATTTATCTGATATAAAGTTAAAATCATAAAGCCTAAAAAAATTAGAAACCATATTACAAACTGTCGTGTTAATCTTTTAAACTCATCCTTTGTTGATTCACTATAGATTAAAAGACTAATAATAAAACAAATAGTAAATACTACCTCTACTATAATAGGCATTTCTTGTGTTGGAACTGAGTAATTTGATAATAGCCTAATTATAAGAGTAGTCAATATAATGGGTATTATAAATATGCTTAATATTGACTCAAATAATCTCATCTTAAAATTGGTATTCTTTAATATTAAAAGTGCTGAAAGTAATGAATTAGGAAGACTGAATTCTAAATTTTTGTAGTTTAATATAACTATCCATATCAAAAGTACAGTTAAAAATATTGGTATCCAAAACAAAACATGCTGTCCTAATGTCACCGCATTATATCTAATGGCTATTAAAATAATAACGGCTATACTTAATATTAACTCTAAAGTAAAAGCCATAGATAAACAGTAAAAAAACTGTACCATTTTATGTAAAAAATAAGAGTGTTTATGATTTCCTTTTTTCATTTTTAATAAAATACTCTCAAAAAAAGATGATATCATAATAAATAATTTTAATATTTCTTTTGATACCAGTTTAATCATCTCCTTATTTTGAATCTCAATCTATCGGCACTTGAATCACAAATATGATGTTTATTGAAGTCCAATTCATGTAACTTTCATAAATATTGCA
Organism: Clostridium sp.; assembly: GCA_036720575.1. Lineage (GTDB taxonomy): Bacteria > Bacillota > Clostridia > Clostridiales > Clostridiaceae > Clostridium_B. The sequence continues at coordinate 2,820 of DAIMMR010000273.1, read as the reverse complement.
CTTTAAATATTTTATTTAAAGTTAATTATAATTTATTTTCAATACTTGGTTTGTAAATAATCTATTTATTTAAATGGAGGATATTTCATATTTCTTACATCTAGTGCTTGTCTGCCTCCTTCAAGTATGTTTAGTACTTTTTCGCTTATTCCAACTTTATCAATAGAACCTGAACAACTAACATAACCATTTTCACCAGTAGACTCAAGGATAATTATGTTTTCTGCATCTCCTGATATCGGGATATTAGGGTTGTGTGTCGCAAAAATTAACTGCCTACTATTTTTTATTTTTCTAAATTCTTTTACCAAACTTGAGTAAATATAAATATTGTCTAAGTCATCTTCTGGCTGGTCTATAATCAAAGGCCTATTATCACCCAAATCATGAGCAGCAGTAACAATCATAAGTAACATAGCCACTGATTTTTGACCCATCGAAAGCATATTTCTCGGTAGAAATCTTTGTTTTTTACTTATTCCAGTATTTACATTATATTCATATTCAATTTTATCTTCTGGAAATGTTGTAAAAACCCATCTATCTAATACTGGCCTAACCCATTTGATTAACTGTTCGGCATCACTTTCCTCAAGTCCATAGCATTTAGCCAATTTATTGGGCTTATTATATAAAACATATACTGGGAAAATCCACTCTGCATTTTCCAATGCAACTTTCCTAACTACTTGTGTTAGCCATTTCTCTAAAAGAATTTGTTTTTCATATATTATATTAAATTTCCTTCTGCATTGATTTACAGTATCATCAATAACTCTCTTTTTATCTTTTTCAGCAAAATCTTTCTCAAGCCTTAATCTTACTTGTCCATCTAAAATCTTATTTACCTTTTTAATTATGTTTTTTCTCAAGTTAAATATTTGTTTATTACTTTCTAGTATTTCAAGAAATGGGCATGTTATTTCCTGCATATCTTCCTCAACGATATGTGCTCTTTCAATATAATCATTCCATTCAACCCTATTTTGCTTTTTAAGTATACTTTCTATAGAGTCGTAATTCTGTTTTATACCTTTCAGCAGGTTACTATACTTCTCAGTATTACTAATGAGTAAAAGGTTATTTATTACATCTATTGGCCCTCTTTTATCTTGAGCATAATTCAATATAGCACGTTGTTTGTAAGCAACTGATGAAAAGTTTTGTAATTCTTTATAAATTTCATTGCTTTTTCTGCTGCTATAAAATTTCCCATTTTTACTCAACTTATAGATACTAGGTTTATTCCTTACACCTATTAATTCTTTGGTATAATTATCAAACTCAATTTTAGGTTCACAAATAAAAGCATATACATCTCCAAAGTAGTTTAGGAAAACGGCAGAAATATCGAATTTCAACGCAACCTCATCATCAGTTACTTCTGGGAAAAGTGTATATTGAACTGTATCTAATAATGTTGATTTACCAGTTCCTCGTGCTCCAATCACGCAGTTTAGTGCTTTGTTAAACCTAAAAAACTGAAATCCATCAGGATTTTTAGGGTCTTCTAAGTATCCGCCATTTATAGCAACTCCCTCTATATATGGATAAATGTTTCCTGGTATCTCATCATATATTCTTACCTCTGGGTCCAATAGTGCAATTTTCAATCCATGAAATGATAACTCGGATAACTTAATGTATGAATATCTCTCACCTATAGGTTTGCCATCGGCTTTATACTTTGCTTTTGTATCTCTAGTTCCGTGACTGTCTGAACAATATATTACTGCTATACTTTTTTCCCTTCTATATTCCTTGTTGTTAAGAATATCTTTTAAAAGTTTATCTTTCAAACCTTTATCATTCAAACTAATCCCGTAAAGATGTTCAGATTTAATTATAGATGCCAAACTTTTTCCCTTATGTATCCATGAATCATCTCCACTATTGCCATTATGAAGAAGTTTTTCTAACATGCCATTTGTTGAGTCTGCATGGGCTAAAATAGTTATGCCATCCATTTCATATATTCTTTTCATTAATTCCATAGGAGTTACTTTATACGCATCAGCATCTTCCTCTCCTTGTTCATTAATATCTATACCTATGTTATATAAAAATGTATTTAGTTCATCTTGAGTCTTTTGTGGAGGAAAAATTGCTAAAATATGTTTACCAAAACTGGAAATTTCAATACCAGGCAATATAAGCATACCTGTATACTTACTATATTTTTTCTTATCAGCCATTATATAGTCCATCATCTCATAATATCCTTTAACAGTATTATGGTCGGTTATAGCAATAATACCGATTCCGTTTTCAAAGGCTTCATCCAGTATTTTAATGTATTCCTCTTCATTGCTCGTATATGTTTTTTTATAGCACTTAGATGAAGGAGTATGTATATGTAAATCCATTTTAAAATACTCACAACCATATTTCCCTTGCATGCTTTATCATAAAGTTGCTTTAGAGTAACACTATCCATAAATCTTTATTCTCCTTAAAATAGTCATAACTTCTTCAATATTTTAGCATACTATACATTTTCGATATTTTTACATAGCAAACCTTTATCAATTGAATATGGCTTTTAATATAAAAAAGAAATAAATGTATGTTTATTCTCTATTCAAAAATTTAGTATATGCTTTTTACTTAGAGCAGAATACTCTTATCGGTAAATATCCCTGATTAACACAAAAATCATCTGCTGCCGCAATAACACTTGAAATCTTTTCACTTAACCTAGACTTTGTAATACCTGGTTGTACTAAAATTATTTCGAATTCAAACATTTTAGTTTCTCCTGAAGCCAAGACTTCTAAAAATTTATCATAACTATCTCTTATGTAATTGTTCGGATTATCA
>DAIMMR010000272.1:0-5327 GCA_036720575.1 Clostridium sp. | reverse complement strand
TTCGTATAATTTTATAGATGAGGTGATGTAATGGCAGATATTGCTCATTTACTCCATGAAAACAGAGATGAATTCATTAGTGAAAATAAAAATTTTATATATAAATGTACTTATACTATTTCAAAAAGATATCTTCAATGGGAAAATGATGATGAACTGAGCATTGCTTTGATTGCATTTAACAAAGCTTGCGATAATTATACAGAAACCAAAGGAAACTTTTACGCATATGCAAAAATTATAATCAGAAATGCATTAATTGATTATTTTAGAAAAAATAAAAATTCACCTTTACTTACTTTTGACGATAGTGACTGCAGTATGGAAAAATTAAATAATGCCAATTCCATAACAAGTTTTCAATTGGAATTGGAAAATAGAAATAGAGCAGATGAAATTATTGAATTAAATAAAAAACTTATGGAATATAAAATCGATTTTAGCAGTCTTGTAAATAATAGTCCAAAACATAAGGATACAAGAGACAGTATTTTAAAACTTGTGTTAAAAATATGCAACAATAGTGAAATTAGCAATTTTATATTGAATAAAAAACAGCTGCCCGTTAAGCAAATTTGTATATATACTGGATGTAACAAAAAATTTATTGACAAGTGGAGAAAGTATATTATTGCTCTATTTATATTATTTAGCAGCGAAAATTTTATGTATATAAGGTCCTATTTAAACGTAAAAGTGGGTGAGAATGATGGGTGAAAAAGAAGGCATAGTAGTAAGTGTAGAAAAAAAATATGCTAATTTACTTACTCCTTATGGTGAATTTATAAAAGTAAATTGCAGTGGTAAAGAACTCCATATTGGTGAAAAATTTGAGGGAGACGAACTTCCTTACAGATTAAATTTTTTTAATACAAGAAAGATAATAGCGGCAGCCTGCATAATGTTTGCATTATTAATAGGTGGTGGTGCAAAAGCCTATTATAGTCCTGTAGCTACCGTTTTAGTGAATATAAATCCTAGTATTGAATTGAAGGTAAACTTTTTAAACAAAATTATTTCTTCTAAAGGGTTAAATGGTGATGGAAATAAAATATTAAGTGAAGTAAAATTAAATAACGATAATATCAATGATGCTTTAAAAGTAATAATTGACCAGGCTAAAAAAGATAAATTTATTGATAAGAATTATGCCAAAACTATATCCATTGACATTCATGGTAAAAACATAGATGTTTCTGATTTCAAATCAAATATGGTATCTTCTAATTTGAGTGTAAAAATTGAATCTAATGGTAATATTATTTTAAATAATAAACCAAAAGATAAATCTAATAAGAACTCAAATAGTAGTGATAAAGCCGATGTTAAAGAGAGTACTCCAAGCAGTGAAAAAAATTTGAGTGATAAAAAAGAAGATAAAACATTAAATAATAGTACCAGCAGCGAAAATAAATTTAGCAATGAAAATAATTCCTCAAGTGAAAGTAATTCTAGCTCATATAAAGAAAAAGACAAAGGTGAATCTAATGTAAAACAGTCACAAGATTCAGATAGCAGTAAAGTTAAAGAAAATCAAAACTCAAATAAAAAAACTGAGGAAAATATGAGTGACAAGCAAAATAATAATTCCAATAAAGATAATTCGCACCAGCAGAATTCTAATGAAAATAAGAAAAAATAAAAGAGCAAGACCTGTGGAAAATAATCTTACAGGTCTTACTCTTTTATTTCTCTACAGCTTGGTTTAGTGCATTTTGTACTGCATCTGTAAACCCTTTGCTGCTATAGGTGGCTCCAGATACTGCATCAACAGAAGTTGATTGTGTTGAAATTATTTCATTAGGCAGTGTGCTTTCTACATTCTGATAAAACCTAGGTGTGTCTTCTGTAGATATTGTTTGAATATCAGTAATTTTACCACTTTTTATAGTAACAGATACTTTTGTTGTACCTCCTCTAAAGCCTGTTCCAGTTCCAGTGTAAGTTCCGTCTTTATATTTACCTTGTACTGTATTGGAAAAAGAAGTACTTGTACTTCCATTGGATGTATTTTCCTGAACTATAGTTTGAGTAGTAGCTACATTATTTATAGAAGAGGTGTTTTGCCTGCTTAACATAGTACTTCCCAGGTTTACAAGACCGTAAATCCCAATAAATAGAGTTAGAGCAACTGAACATGCAAGTTTTGAATCTGCATTTTCTCCAATTATATTTACACTTGTATTTTTCCTAGGGCACACCTCTATGCATTTTAAGCAATTTATACATTCGCCGCCTCTTACACTACTTGTACTATAAAGTTTTAATCCCATAGAGCAATTATTTGTACAGACCTTGCATTTACCACATTTATCATTAGGTTTGTTAATTTTAAATATACTTATTTTAGAGAACAGAGAGAATACAGCACCTAAAGGGCACAAATATCTGCAAAAAAATCTTTCAATAAAAATATCTCCTAGAACTATTAGAACTAAAATTACAAAACCTATGGTCATAGTTGATATAACCTTAGAAAAATCCGTTATTTGAGCAAAGGCATCCCAGGGACTTGTACCTTGCAAAACGGTACTCCCACTATTATATCCAGCAATTAAAATAAATAGCAGCACTACATATTTTACGTATTTAAGCCTAGAATCCAGTTTTTCACTTACTTTAAAATTAATTTTAAATATTCTTTTCGATATCATATGAACCCAGTCATTAAAAGTACCGAAGGCACAAAACCATCCACAGAAAAATCTGCCTACAAAAATAGTAAATAGTATGCATATTAAAAACTCAAGTGATTGTGGGAATGCCTGAATGAAATTAAAGTTTCCCTTAATAATCATCTGAAAAATATTTTTTAGTTCACTAAAGGCCATTATATAAAGGCCAGGTAGTAAAAAAAATAAAATTAATTGTACCATGTGTCTTGCAACTTGTATTTTACTTATTTTTTTTGCCATCTTTATAGCTCCTTTTCAATTTATAGTTTTGGTATCTCACTACAAAATTAAATTATTATAAAGCTATTATAAAAAGGCAACCTTAAAAATAGATTAAAATTAAATAATTTTATTTAAAATCCTCCAGCACCTCCGCCTCCAGCAGCATCACCGCTGCTGCTTCCAGAGGAATTATATGATGCAGTACTTGAATTACCTGAAGATCCTGTATTAAAAGAACTGTATATATTGTTTCTAAAGGTGTCGTCTTTGTCAAAGGTAGAACTATCAAAAATTAAATAGTAGTACAGCCACCCCATATCATCCTCTGGAGGAGTTCTAAAAGAATTTTTAAGCTTAGACATACTATTTTGTTTTATATTTAAGGCTTCTGCATAGGGAATATAGGTTTCTATGGCATCATTTTCTATATTATATTCTAAGTCCATATTTTGTACATGAGATTTAAATTTTATCCATTTCTTATATTGAGATTGTCCATAAGCACTTTTTTTACAGCAGCATATTGATCCGTAAATAATCATGAAAATTGATATGATTAAACTAAAAATACCTGCATGAGCTTCAGTCATAAGCAAAATAATTGAAAAGATCAATTCAATTGCAGCAAATATAATTATAAACATTCCCACCTTGGAAGCTTCAACATTGTAGTAATTTCGCGATTTAGCTTCTTTTTTTATAAGGTTTAACCAGTTTGTAAAATTACTATGAGATGAAGGTTTTCTGCAATATTCTTTAATTTCCAGAGTACTTACGTTTTGACTATTTCCCATTAGGTCAAATATCCAGTGCATAAAGTATTTTTCATGTTTTAATAGCAGCCAATCTGGTTCTTTATTTTTTATAATTAAGAAATTTAGTTTTTCTTTTTTACTATCCAATGTATTTTTTTCAATAGTTAAGTAATCTTTTCTCCATAAGTCGAGTATTGTAGCATAAATAGTTCTCCCGTTTATAACTCTATCAACTAAATAAGCTGTAACTGCAGGTGTACAATCTTCAGGAATTTCAACAGGGGAGTATGAACTGTAAGATACATCTTCAACTTTGCTAAATTTTTTTGATGTTTTAAATATTAAGAAGATGGAAAGAAGACACAGCACTGTGCTTATAATGTTTAATATATTTCTTACAAGTATAGTATGAGCTATTTTTTTCTGCTGTTGCTTTTTATAGTTTTCCTCTTGACTTAAAATTGTATTTAGCATGTTTTGGTTACTTATATTTTTACATAAAGGTATTAACTTGTTTGGAAAAAGCAACCTTACCTGTACAAGCTCATTTGATTTCACATGGGGAAAAGAGTAATCTACATGTCCTTTTGTAATAGAGTAATCTCCATTTGAAATGCCGTGGTAATAGGCTTTTATATATTGCTTGTCAATGTTTTCTGGAAGATTAATGTGTATCTTTAAATTGTCTATTTTAGCTTCATTATAGTCTGACCAGTAGGTGTAGTAAAATTCACTAATATCATTATATTTTACTGATACACTTTTCATAGTATAGGTTATTTTAAAAGTTTTTTTCTCATTTTTTGAAGGGCAGTAAATTTTAATTCCATATAGATTCGTACCTTTTGATAATATTTCAAATACACCATTGTCTCCGTTTTTAACATTGGAACTTTCTTTAAATGGAACTTCACTACCATTCTGTGATATAAGTGATACTTTAAGGTTATTTATACCTTTAGTTTTTATAGTAGATATATCCCGATAGGCTCCATTATAGTTATCTTTAAAATTGTAGGTTATAATTTCCTCCACATCTATAGAACCATCTTCTTTTATAGTGGTGTTTATATTGAACATGGACAAATCTACCCCACCTGAAGCGTAGACTTTAAAAGAGTGAATGGAAATTGCAAAAAATAGTATAAAGGCACTTATTAAAAATTTTTTAAAAAATTTCATTATTATTCTCCTACTAATTTTTTTCATAAGTTATAAAACTGTATTTTATATTGCCATAGCAGTGCTTTTCGAATTCGATTACATGGTAATTATTTTTGTTAAATTTAGGGAAATAAGTGTCGCCTTTTTCATGAGAGTGGATTTTGGTAAGGTATAATTTATTGCAGTAGGGTAGTAATTGCTTATAAATTTCCCCTCCACCTGAAACAAAGCTTTCTATAGGGGAATCTTTGTATTTTAAAACGTCTTCAATATGGTGGAGTATTTCTACTCTTTCATCTAAAATGTTATAGTTTGTATCTCTTGTAATGACAATATGTTTTCTTTTAGGAAGTATACATGGGAGGGATTCGAAAGTCTTTCTTCCCATTATAATGGATTTACCGTAGGTTATATCTTTAAATCTTTTTAGATCCTCTGGTATATGCCAGATTAGTTTATTGTCCCTGCCAAGCACATAATCTTCATTTAAAGCTGCAATTATATGTAACAT
>DAIMMR010000271.1:0-5339 GCA_036720575.1 Clostridium sp. | reverse complement strand
TCCACATTAACTCTCCACTTTCCACTCTCAATTCTCAACTAAGCAAATTGCTTCGTAATATTTTTAAACTGCGAAAGTTAAGATAATTATATTTAGAATTGGGTGGTAGGTTAATGAAGATAATTCAATTTGAAGATGGTTCTAGTGAAATATGTGAAATTAGCTGTGAAGTTGATAAAGACAGATTTTATATAAGATGGAAATGGCCTAAAAATATAGATATAGTGTATGTAATGAAAACTGACAACTTGGATGATTTTTCTTTGAGTGATGCAGAGTTGAAAAGTGCAAAATTATATACCATGGAAGAGTATAAAGAATTCAATGGGTATTGTGAGAGCATTAAAGAGATAAATCAGTATAGGTACTATGTTTTTCCGGCTATTGAAAGTGATGATGGTGTAATTTTTGTAAAGCAGAATAATGGTAAGAACCAAATTGTAGTGAGTACGGGAAAACCTGATATATACTATGATATAAAAGAAGTAAAATCTCTAAAAGGTTTATTTTCCAAGGATAAAAAATTGCAGATAACTATAAAGTCAGAAATTCCCCTCCATAAGGATGTACTGTGCTATGTAAAAAAGAGAGATTCTTATCCTGTGAACAATAAGGATGGCATAAGTTTTGACTTTATCTGTGATATTCATGTTGGCATAAATGAAATGCCGGAAATAACAGTAAAGAAAGATGAATATGTAAAAGTATTTATAAAGGACATTGATAAATACGGTGGTAGTTATAGATTAAAGCACATATAACTAGGTAGTTTGTAAGTAAAATTTGAAGTATACTGCGAGATATTTTTACAACCTTCAGCCCATTAAATATTTTGATAAGTCTAAGCAAAAAATTCTAGAAAATCTAAGAGCTTTAGAAAACTCGTACCTCAAACAATTCAAAAGTTCTAAGATTTTCACAAATTTTTTACTAAGACTTATGTACAAAATATTTAAATGTGCTTCATTTTTGTAAAGTATCTCTGCGTATAAGTTCAAATTTTACTTAAAATCACATATAGCTAAAATTATCCACTTTCAATTTTCAACTACTCTAAGACATTATTAATAATGGATGATAGGTGGTAAAATATGAAAAAGAATAAATTATTTGCATTAATAAATTTTTCAATAGTTAGATTTATACTTGGAATATTAATAATTATATTATCCATAAGCATATTTATTGGCAACATTGATAGTAGAATAGTAATGCCGTATATACTTACTTGTTTAGATGTTTTTCAAATTTTTAATGGCTTACATTTTTATAAGCAAGGTAAAAAATCAGATGGGATACTGTTAATTTTATGCAGTATATTTATCTTTGGTGTTGTAATTAAAATTCCATTTTTCTTATAAAGTCTATAATTCAATTTAGTTCACACTCGTAAAATTATATGTCTAAATTAGTGCATTTTAATTAAATAAATAGTATAAAATAGTTTTAAAATTAAGGTGGATAAGAAGTGGTAAACACTTTAAAGTGGAGAATTAGTAAAATGAAAAAAAAGAAAAATTTAATTATTTTTGGCTTAATAGTTATAATAATTGGAGGATGGATGGTATTATATAATAATTATTTTCATAATGTTGACTCAAATAGGTATTTATCAAGCATAAATGAAGATAGGAACATTGGCTATAATGGAACTCACAAAAGTGATAAAAATAGTGAAAGTTTTGATTTTAAAAAATTTGATGGAAAATGGTCTTTAATGCAGTTTACATCTAATAAAGGTAATAAAATAAGTATCAATGATGATACAAAAATCAGTGAAGGTAAATTTTACATTGTTATTTTGAATTCAAAATATAATATTATAGCAAAAAAAAATGAATTAAAAGACAAAGGTAACATAAATTTTACTACGCCTAATGATGGAAAATATTCTATTAGAATTATCGGAGCAAATGCAAGTGGTAATTTTGCCATAAGCGTAAGTGCCAGTAATAATATAGATATTTCTCATAAGGATTTTTTTGATTAATTAATAAAAAGCTGTATTTAAATTCAGAAGAAGTGTAATAGAAGGTGTTACGCATTTTTCTTATTATGTGACTTAAAAGTAAATTATGATGAACTGAAATTGGTAATCTTATAGGGGGATAATATGTTTATAAGGAAATCAGCCCGTGCCATATTAATTAGTAGCGAAAATAAAATATTGCTATTCAAATTTAAATTTCCTAAAATTCAAAGTGAGAAGGTTTTGTGGGTAACTCCTGGTGGTAGAGTTGAGGAAGGCGAAAATTTTGAACAAGCATTAAAAAGAGAATTATTTGAAGAAACGGGCTTAGTATTCGATTCAATAGGATTTTGGATATGGACAAAAGAAGTAGTCTTTAATGGCAAAAAAGGAGATTTTGTTAGTTATGAGAGGTATTATCTTATTAAATCAGAGAATACAGATATCTCCTTTAAAAACATGACACTCAATGAGGTAAGAACTCTAAAGGATTATAAATGGTGGAGCCTAGATGACATAGTATCATCGAACGAAGAATTTTTCACGCCACAAATTGGCAATCTTTTTTCAGAAATTATTGCTGGAAATATACCCAATAGTCCAATAAACATTTATTAAGTAATATAAATGTGTAATATTCTTTTATTGTTGAACAATGGTAAAATGTGAAAAAGAATAAATTATTTGCATTAATAAATTTTTCAATAGTTAGATTTATACTTGGAATATTAATAATTATATTATCCATAAGCATATTTATTGGCAACATTGATAGTAGAATAGTAATGCCGTATATACTTACTTGTTTAGATGTTTTTCAAATTTTTAATGGCTTACATTTTTATAAGCAAGGTAAAAAATCAGATGGGATACTGTTAATTTTATGCAGTATATTTATCTTTGGTGTTGTAATTAAAATTTCATTTTTCTTATAAAATCTATAATTCAATTTAGTTCACACTCGTAATATGTTGCGAATTCAATAGGGGATGGTATATGATGAAATCAATAATTTATAAAAATCCCGTAATATCTGCAATACTACTTAATATATCAGCTATGTTTTTAAGTATATCTGCAATTAAATACAATATCACACCTTTAATCATGATGATTATTTTAGTTGGTATTTTAAATAGAAAAATAATAGATAATGGAACTCACATGAACAATAAGAAAAAAATACTTATATTAGTTAGTTTTGGAGTAATGATAGGTGTTTTCTTGATTTATAATAGATATATTTATAATATGAGAATTAACGAACTTATCAATACATAGTTCATAGTCTTCTATTATCATGAATTATGCGCAAAAAATATTAACAGATTATATAAAGAATAATAAATTATAGATTAAAGTAATAATATGGAGGAGTGAAATTATGGGAATCTTTAAATTTTTCAGGAGTGGTAATAGTGAACCTAGAAATACTTATGAGAAGGCAACTTATGAAAGAGGTCCTTTTATGATAACATGTCCTTTTTGCTTTAAGAAATTTAAATCAGATCATGTGGTATTCAGAGCTTCTCACTCGGAAAAGGGAGATCCTGAATATGAAAAGGTAGAAGATGAGCTTCTTAATAGATACTATAAAAAGATAGGAAAAGGGACATTAGGGCCAATGAATCCCATTGTTAAGGCTCAAGCACTTCCTGAAAGAAATAAGACGAGAGTGGACAAAGTACTGATTGAAATAAAGGATAAATATGATGCAAGTACAGGTGAAAGATTATGTCCTTATTGTCATAATGATTTGCCTATAACTTCAGGAAGGGGACCTTCTAAGATTATATCCGTTATAGGGGCTTCTCAAGTAGGAAAGTCCGTATATATGACAACCCTTCTTTATGTTCTTGAAAAGTATACTTGTGAAAGAATAGGGGCCTCTCTTATTGCAGGAAACTCTGGGTACAATGATGAGATAAGAGAGAATCAAGAGAGAATTTTTGAGAAAAATTTAATGCTGGACCCTACTCCAAAACAGCATGTAGAACCTTTAATAGAAAATTTAAAATTTAAAGAAGATAAAATTCCGCCTTTGACTCTTATTTTTTACGATATACCAGGTGAGGGTATGACAGACAAGGCCTATATGGAAAATCATGCAGAACATATAAAAAATTCAGATGGAATAATATTTCTTGTAGATCCACTTCAAATGAGGACTTTGAGGAAAAAGTTAAGTATTGTAAATAGAGAAAAAGGTGACTTTACGGAAAAGTATCAGGAACCGAAGGATATAATAGTGTATTTGTTTGAAAATTTTATATCCAAGGAATCTAAAGAAAAAACACATATACCTACGGCAGTAGTAGTTACTAAAAGTGATATGCTTAAGAATTTAAAGGATGAAGAATATATAGGAGAGAACAGTAATATATTTAAAAATTACAATCATGAGGGATTTTTTAATTTAAATGAATTTGAAAATATCGATGGTGAAGTTAGAAAATTTTTATTGAAAGCTGATGCCCCATTTAAAGGTGCTGTGGATGCTTGCTTTAAGACTACAGGTTATTTTGCAGTATCTTCCCTGGGTTCTAATTCCAATCATCTTGAAATAGATACAAGCAGCAGTATAATTCCAATCAGAGTGGATGAGCCTTTTTTGTGGATGCTTTATAAAATGAATTATCTGGATGGGGGTAGGGAATAGATATGATAGAGCAGCAGTATTATACTAGAGAAAAAAGAGGAATATTTAGCAGTACTCCAGGTTATGATACTATTGCAAAAAGCAGCGGACTGGAGGATGAATTCATAAAAGACACTATTCACAGTTTATGTTTTTATGCTGCTCCTGCATTTTTAGCTGGAGAAAAAGATTTAAGTAAATATCCTAAGGCACTTTTTTATGCAAATACTGGAGATGGCGAAATTATAATAGGACAATCAGTTTTTGCAGGGAAGGACTATACATTAAAAAGGAATAGGTATTTTACTCACTGCTATGTAATACCTGAGAATGAAAGAAAGTTATACATAGAAAATCCTGAAAAAATAATATACGCCTCAGGATTCGTAGAAAATTATGATATGGATAAGGGAACTTCCATAGAAAGTCTGAGAGAAGTGAAAGTTGATAGAGGGTATGATGTTTTTAATTCTATAGAAGACTTGTTTTTAGCTGCTTCCATAGATAAAAATACATTTATAAATATGTTAAAAGCTTGTTTTGATGCAGCTGCTTTTAATAAAAAGATATATATTGTGGTTCCTTATAATAAAAATATGGATAAAGTTATAAAAGGAATACTAAAATACCTGTATAGGGCACTTCCTTTTGCAGTAAGGAGAAAGGTTGGTTTTACAACTTATGTGAAGCAGCCTGAAATAAAGGAGTTTATAAATATTGAATTTCTCCTTG
>DAIMMR010000270.1:0-5386 GCA_036720575.1 Clostridium sp. | reverse complement strand
CAAAAAAGAAAAGAAATATCAGAAGAGATTGAAAGAAGATAAAATACAAATTTTATCATACAAATATAAAAATAAAACGTTGAAATTTCAATAAAATTGGGAGGTAGTAAAATGGAAAAATCAATAAAAATATTAGAAAAGGAATTATCAGAACGAATTGAGGACATAAGAGGATTAACTTTTGATGAAAGTATGGAAAAAAGATATATAATTGACGGATTAGAGATAGCAATAAATTTATTAAAAGAAAGTATAGATTAAATTAAAAATATTTTAAGAAAGCTATTGACAAACGGTATAAAATATGTTAGTATGTATATACTAAAAGAAATCAAATAAAAATATAAAAAAGGAAGGTATTAAAAATGAGTAGAGATAATATAACAACAACAGATTTTTCAGAATTTGGATGGAGAGAGAGAAAAATGGCAAGTGAACTATTAAATGCAAGTATTGAACAAGGTTTCCCAAGTGATTTTGAAGATGATGAAGTACAAATAATGATGAATAAAAACAGTGGGAATGTATTTTTTACAAATTCAGAATATCAAGTGGCAATGATGAACGGAGACGATTTAGAAAGTTTTTATAATTTACCATATAGTGGAATTGAAGGTTTTGCAGATGAATTAAAAGACGAATATGAAAACGGAAATATAACAGACGATGAAGATATCGAATATTTAAAGCAATTAGGAATAATCGGAGGTGATGAAGAAGAAGAGGAAGAATAAAAATAAACTTGTTCAAGCAAGTATAAAAAGGTTGTTAAGCTTGAAGCGTTAAAGGGTAGTAAATACCCTTTAGGTCAACAAAAAATAAAAATATGGAGGATATAACAATGAGTAAAACAACAGTAAAAAATAGTTTAATGATTAAAGATCAATTAGAGCAAGGTCGAACATTATTATTAAATTTTAAATGGGGTACTTCAAGAGGTCAAGACACATACGGTTATAATATTTGCAATTGTTTTATCGGTGGCGAAAAAGTTGGTTCTTGTATGGGTGGCGGTTATGATATGGAAGGTTCAACGGTTGGGGAATTTTTAAATAATGCTTATCATGAAGAAATGAAAGATTTAACTGGATATTATGGATTAAATAATGGATATACAAACGGGGCATGTGGTTTAAATGAAATGATAAAAATAATTGAAGGTTTAGGTTTTGAAACTGAATACCATTATAATAAAAAAGATGGTACAATGTATTTTATTAACAAGAAATAATAATAATAAAAATATAGATTAAATTTTATACAGTGATATAAAAATCTATACTGGAAGGTGATTAAATGCAATTACAAGACATTATAAAAATAAGTGAACAATATAACAATACTGATAAAAACATCATTAAAAACAACATAATAAAGCTTATAAACGAATCAGAATACAACAGGGACAGCAAGAAATTAGCTGATAAAATAGGGGTATCAATTCAAACGGTATATTCATATAGAAAAATAAATGAGGGCAATATTCCCGATTTTGTAACAGCTTTAAAATTAGTAAATGAATTAAATATAAAAATAAATGATTTGATTAATGATAAATAAAAAAATAGCATTAAAATTATCCAGTGAGATAAAATGCTAATAAAGGATGTGATAAAAATAATAATTAATAGAACTGAAAGACATATAATTAAGAAATCCCATAAAATGTGGAAAGCTTGTGATGAATTATGTTTTAAATCTAAAAATTTATATAATTATGCTAATTATATTCAAAGACAGAAATTTATTAATGGTGAAAAAATATATAAATATAATGAAATGGCAAAATTATTAAAAACTCATGAAACTTTTACGTCTTTGGGATCAAATTCTTCACAACATACAATTAAATTATTGAATAAAGCATGGAAATCTTTCTTTGTATCAATTAAAGATTATTGGAAGAATCCAAGCAAATATTTAGGCAAGCCACATCTTCCTAATTATAAGAATAAAAATGGCAGATATATTTGTGTATTAACTAACTGGCAAAGTCAAATTAAAGAAGGATATTTATATTTTGCATTTAAACCTTTGAAATCATATAACAATACTTTTAAAACACAAGTAAAAGGCAAACATATGCAAACTAGAATTGTTCCAAATGGTTCATGCTATGTTTTAGAAATTGTATATGAAACAGAAGTATTAAATATACCAACAGAATCAAAAAATATAGTAGGTATTGATTTAGGGTTAAATAATTTTGCTACATTAACTAATAACGTAGGAGCATTACCTATCGTTATAAATGGTAAAAATATAAAATCTTATAATCAATATTGGAATAAAGATATTAGTAAAGTTAAATCAGATTTAAAGAAAAGACATAATCAAAATTGGAGTAATAAATTAGAAAGTCTAACACAAAAACGTAATAATAAGATTGAATATTTTATGCATTGTACAAGTAAAATGGTTATTGATTATTGTATGGCAATAGGATGTGACACTATTGTAATAGGCTATAATCAAGAATGGAAACAAGAATGTAATATTGGTAAAGCTACTCAAAGATTTGTTCAAATTCCTTATTATAGTTTCATCAATAAATTAAAATATAAATGTGAAAACATAGGTATAAAATTTATTGAAACTGAGGAATCATATACAAGTGGTACATCATTTCTTGATAATGAAGAACCAACAAAAGAAAATTATAATAGGTCAAGAAGGATTAGCAGAGGATTATTTAAAAGCAATACAGGAATATTAATAAATTCTGATGTCAATGGTTCATATCAAATAATAAAGAAAGTATTTCCAAATGCTTTTGTAAATGGAATAGTGGGTGTAGATTTACATCCGATTAGAGTTAATATTGGTTAGCTAATATTATGTACTAATAAATTGGTTTACATAAATAAACCTAATAAATTGCATATTTTAACCACTAAAATGTAAAAATAAGTGTTGAAATTGCAACGATTTAAAAGTATAATAAAATTAAAAATATAAAAAGGAGAGTATATTATGAAATATTTAGTTGATTTTGGAACAGGAGTTGGAAATAAAGAAGTTAACACAATAGAAGAAGCAAAAGTATATGCACAGGAAAATATATCATATACAGAAAAAAACATAGGCATATGGGGCATTGATGAAAACGAAGATTATAATTTATTATTAACATCAAAATGGGTTGACAGAGGAACAGGACAAGGAACAAAAAAGATTGCAAAAATTGGAACGGGATATTATACGGATTGGTATTAATAAAAATAAGAATAGCCGAGTGCTATTCTACCAGTAAACGAAAATAATTCGCTGATTGGTAAAATAGCATTTATAAAAATAAATTAAAAGGAGGAAATATTATGTATGCTATTATTAATAAAAATAATCAATATCTAACAAGACGAAATTTATTTGACGATTACAGTTTTATAGATAATAATAATTTTGCTTATGTGTGGGGAAACATTAACGAAGCTGAAGCAGTAAGAAATATATTAATAAAACATCAAGGAATCACTAATCTTGAAATAGTAACAATATAAAAATAAATGTAGAGGTCACAAATTGAGTTTTACGCAACGAAATAAAAATAATAATATAAATCTATTAGGAGGTAATAATTATGGTAAGAAAATCATTATGGAAAGAAGCTTATGAATTAGCTGAAGAATATAAAAAAAGAGGTATTGGATATTGTTATAATCAAAGAAATAAAAATGTTTATTTGACGGTTTTAAATGCTCCATATTGTGCCGAAGGAAAAGAAGAGGATGTTTGTCAATTAACAGGACATTTAATTATATATGGTGGAGTGGTGGCATCAAGAGAAATTGATAAATGGGTTGACGAAGTAAAAAGAAATTATATAAATAGTTATAAAAATAATCCAACAATGTTAAAATATGCTGAAGTAATAGGGTGATAAAAAGTAGAATCTATCTAGTAAAAATAATTACAAGATTATATTAAAAAAGAATTGTATTTTTTAAAGTAGTAGCATATAATATAATAAAGAATAGCTTTAGTGCTATTCTATGAACTGATAAAAATAAATTTATCGGCTGATAGATTGGCATTAAAAAATAAAAATAATTTAAAAGGAGAAATAAAAATGAATATCAATATTGACAAATGGGTTTCTGGTTACAAAGTAAGGGCATTTAATTGGGTGGATGGTAAGCGAATATATTTTAATGTACAATACTATCAAACTGGGCAAAGTATAGAACGCCCGCCAGTATGGGATAAAACTGTATTTATAACAGAAAACGATAATGGTTATAGACTTGTTAACGATTTTATACATACATTAGTTGATAATGTTGCAAGGATGCAAATAAAAGATGGAACTGAAGTTACATTAACAGCTTAGTAAAAATAAAAATAATAAAAGAGGTGTTTTATGAAAAGCAAAGATATAATAAAAATAATTAATTCAACATTGAAACAATTAGAAAACAACGCAGAAAATTGTTTGATGGAACACGATGCAGAACACGCACAAATGTATTTAGATTATGCAACAGGGGTTAGAATGGTATTAGATAATATAAAAATAAAATTATAATAAAGGTGGAGGATTTGAGATGAAAACTAGAGAAGAAATAGAAGAATTAAAAAAAGATGCTTATATTAGAATGAAACCTACAGCAGATAAAGCAGGGTTAACAGAAGAAGAATTAAAAGCTTTTATTGATGTAACAGTTATAAAAATGATAAACAATAACGAATTATAATAAATGGAGGATTTTAAATCTAACACTAACAAAGTTAAGTTAAAAATAAAATGTTATATTAATCTGATCCAGTGAGACAGAATATAACAATATAAAAATAAATTAAAGAGGTGGATTATGTTCAAATTAGCTGAAAATTTAAAAAATGAGTTTAAAATTGTTGTATCAAGTAATAAAAACTATTCAAATTACAATATAATATCAAGTTATAAAACATTAGATGAAGCTAAAGAAAATATGAATAAAGACATTTCAAAATATAGAATGAATAACATTGAATGGTGGCGAGCAAGTAAACCGCGATATCATGCAGTTATTAGAGTTAGTTAATAAATACATATAAAAATAAATTAAAATACAGAGCATAGGGCGAAATCCCTATAATGTAGCCGATGTGTAGTTGCAAGCCTACAAATAAAAATAAAAGGATGGTAGTAAAATGAAACAAAAATCTGAAATAAAATTAGAACAAATTGCACAAGAAATTTTAAATATCCCAACATTAGATACAAGGGATTCTGATGAATTAGATTTTTATAATGTATCAGTTTGGGGTATTAAAAAAGCTTTAATCGAAGCTTATAAACAGGGTGTAAAAGACTTAAACGATTTGTATTAGGAGGATAAGGGTTAATGAGATAAATCAGTTGTTTTATCAACAAATATATAAAAATAAACATTGAAATTTCAAT
>DAIMMR010000269.1:0-5398 GCA_036720575.1 Clostridium sp. | reverse complement strand
TGTTTAATTTTAACTTGGGCACCCAAAGCTTCAAATCCTTTTATATGTTGATCTATAGGTCTAACCCCTATAGGACATCCTCCTGGTAGTTCAACCCTAGCTTTTTTAAATCTGCCAAGCAGTGCTCCTATAAGATAATAAGAGGCTCTCATTTTTCGTACATCATCAGTGTTTGCATCTATACTATTTATAGTAGTACTATCAATTACTACTGAATTTTTACCTGTTTTTATTTCACAGCCTAAACTCTCAAGAATTCTTTCTATACAGTGGACATCTTCTATATTAGGTATATTATCAATTGAGCATAACCCTTTACTGGCCATTATTGATGCCGGTAATATTGCTACAGCAGCATTTTTTGCACCGTTAATTTCTATAGAACCGGAAAGAGGCCTTCCGCCATTAATTACCAATTTATCCATTCACGTATCCATCCTTATCACAAATTTATATTTATATAAAGTTTAGAAAATATCAAATTTAATTCATATTACACAAAATTTATTATATCATAATTTTGTGTTATTTTAACATAAAATTTGAAAATATGAATGATACTCTTAAATTATAATATAAGTGAAATTAAATATTTTTAAAATTAAAGCCCAGCTTTAATGGCAAAGCTGGGCTGGCGGAATTGTTTTAAGTTTTTATTGTTCCAGGCAGATACTGTGGGTAATAATTATTCCTGTTTCATAAAACTACCACAGTCAGTACATTGTACGTCTTTAGCCATAGATTCATGCTTCGTAACTTCTATTTTGTCAAGAGTGCAATAATTTGTATTCTTTGCATGAAATCTGCATTCGTTTACTATACATCCAATACTATTATTTTCATTCTTATTCATAGTATACCTGCTTTTAAAAGGTAAATATATTTTAAAGCAGGATGTCACCTCTTTCTTTTTGTAAATTTGATAACATTAGTATTTTTACACTTAGACATGTTTTATATACTTATAATTACTGGTAATTTTTAATGATATAAGAATGATAATTATGTGATATAATGTTAGTTACATACTATGCATTTTTGTAAAATTAATTTGGGGGATTGAGAAAATAATGAAATATTATTTAGTAGCTTTGTTTGATAAAGATTCCTATTCTTATATTGAGCATATACAAAGGAATATATGTAGAAAGTATAGATTGTATAGGAATATACCACCTTTACATATAACTCTTGGAGCTGTGGAAAATCCAGATATAGAGAAATTTACTAAGATTGTTTCTGATATATTAAAACCTTATAAGAAGTTTAAAGTAAAAGTGAATGAAGCTATTTGTTTTAATCAATCTTATAAGTCTATTAATTTAAAGGTGGGAAATAAAGGATATATAATAAGGCTGGCAAGACAGATAAATGAAACTTTAAAACTTTATAAGTTTGATGTTAGAGAAAATGAAAATAATTGGGATTTACATACTGTACTTGCAAATACGAATTACTCCATTAAGGAATTGACATCCAAGGAGTATGTTTCAGCTTGTAATAATGGCAAAAAAGATGAAATTTATAAAATGGCACGAATAGATAGAATAGCACTTTGGAAGCCTATAAACAATAGAAAGGGAACACTTATAAGAAATTTCCCTTTAAGGGATTTTTAATATAATTTGATTAAAAAGGTAGTAAACTTTAAGCTTACTACCTTTTATCTGATGGCTACCTACTGTAACACTCCCACTTCTATCAAAGTGGGAGCTAACAGTAGCTACGCCCCTAGATAATTCATCTAAACTTAGTGGGAGAAACAATCTCCCACTAAGTAAGATTCATTGATATTTAGATATCTAATAAATTTTTCTTATAACTTGAATATAAATCTTTGAGTTCACTAATTTTTTCTTCAGCTTCTATTTGAAGGTTAGATACTTTTTCGTAATCTTCAGCTTCTGATGCAAGTTTTATTCTAGTAAACAAGCTTTTATTAGAATATGAATCTTTCATTAAATAATATCTTAAATCATTTATTTTTTGCCAATTAGCTACATCTAGATCTAAAGCTTTATCTATGGAATGTAACATCTTACAATTTCTTATTTCATTGGAGTAATCATTTAATATTCTATGATTTAGTTCTATTAACCATCTAGTTGTAGCGCCTAATCTAAAGCTGCTTATTAATTTGTCGTCCAATACACCTCCTGCAGTTAGGACAGCTTTTTTCTCTGGGTATTTATCAAGAGCACTGAGATTTTCATATACAGTTGCAGGGGCTGTACCAAATAATCTTACTCTTTCTTCATCAGTAAAGGATTCAAATACATTTTCCTCACTTCTATATGCTCTTCCTTTTTCCAGATAATCTGCATCATCTTCAGCTTTCTTGGAAAGTTCCTTTAATAAGTCATCTTCTGTTTTTTCATTTGTAACTGCATATTTTATTCCGTCCATCATAGCTAAATATAATGTAGTTACAGCTAAATATGTGTTTGTATGAGGATTTGGAGCTCTTAATTCAAATCTTGTAGCTAAAGGATTTGCAGAATCTCTTATAACTCCTATAAGTACAGTTCTGTTTCTTGAAGGAATCTCTGCAGAGTGACCTAGGGAAGTTACTATACATATAGGTGCTTCAAATCCAGGCTTTAATCTTCTGAGGGAATCAGTGGTGTTAGAAACAAAAGGATTTATAACTTCGTAGTTTTTAAGTATTCCCATTACAGAAGCATATCCAAAAATACTTAAGAAGTGTTTTTTAGTAGAAGAAAATAGATTTATAACTTTACCATTTTTAAGTTTTAATGCTATTCCTATATGGGTATGTTCTCCGCTGCCAGCTACCCCTTCGATAGGTTTAGCAAGGAAAGTAACATCTAATCCATTGCTTCTAAAAGTTTCTTCAACTATATTTTTTACAAGTAATTCATTATCTGCTGCTTGAACAGCAGTACAGTATTTCCAGTCTATTTCTAATTGTTCCATTACATGATTGAAGCTTCCTGATTTATCTACTTTAGCTTTTACACCACCTACTTCTTTATGTCCCATTTCAGGCTTTAAGCCGTATAAGTTCATATTTAATAGAGTTTCCTCTAAGGCTGTTTTTACTATACCTTTTGTTCTAGTCCAATATTGTTCTTGAAGTTCCTGAGATGTGAATAATTCTTCAGTGTGTGCTTTATCGTTAGGTGTCATTACCCAAAATTCTAGTTCTGTAGCACAAGTAGCAATTACATCATCTATATCCTCGTATTTTATTCCGAAAGATGATATGGTACTTGGGTATTTTTTAAACAAGTCTAAGAGATTTGATTTGAAATGTTCTACACAATTTTTTAGTGCGTATCTAGAATCTACTGCTTTGTTTTCATGATATAGGAAACAAGGAATTCTCAGTGTTCCAACAGGCTTATTTGTTTCAAGGTCAACATTTTCTTCATTGTATTCTACATACCAATTTACATCAAGATCAGGTAACATATCTACTTTTGCATTGTTTAGAGTTGCTATTCCTGGAAGAACTACAGATGAACCATCGGTTTGAATTGCTCCATTTAAAAAACCATTTATATCTTTCAAAAAGACTTCAATAGGGATTTTCTCATCAGTGTTGTTACCAGAAAGATCTATACCTATAAGGGATACAAATTTTATTTCTGGATGTGCAGTTAGCATTTTCTTTAAATTTTCCTCTGAGTGCGTTCCTTTAGGCACTACATACACTAGATCTTTTAACATAATTCCATTCCTCCTATAAATAATTAGAAGAGTATCTTATTTTTAATACTCTAACATTTTTATACCTAATAAATTGCTATTTTCGTTATTTTAATAACTTAATTTTATATATCTATGATTTTATAATTAATATTGATATATGTCAATAGAATTTTGAAGGAATTTATAATTGTAATTGCAATATTAATAAGAAAGCAAGAAATTTGTAACATACTTATATTGTAGATTTAAACGATTAATTATACTCATAAATTAGTTTTTTAGATTTTTTTTGTATAGTTTAAATGTATAATATATAATGAGCATAGAGAGTTTTTTGATTAGAATAATGAGGTGATAGAGTGGATTTAGAAGATAGACCTATTGGTTTTTTTGATTCTGGAATAGGTGGAATAAGTGTTTTAAAAGAAGCAGTTAAAATCTTATCAAATGAAGATTTTGTGTATTTTGGAGATTCTAAAATGGCTCCTTATGGTGTAAAAACATCAGAAGAGGTAAAAAGACTTACTTTTAATGCAGTAGAGCTTCTATTAACAAAGAATATAAAGGCGTTGGTTGTGGCCTGTAATACTGCAACTAGTGCAGCAATAATAGATTTGAGGAAAAAATATAGCAAGTCTATGCCTATAATAGGCATAGAACCAGCTTTAAAACCTGCAGTAGAATTTAATAGAAAAGGCAAGATAGTAATAATGGCAACTACTATGACCCTTTCAGAAAGAAAATTTAGTAATCTCATGAAAAAGTATGAAAGTAGATCATCGATAGAACCACTGCCATGTCCTGGTTTAGTAGAACTTATTGAGCAGGGTAAGACAGAAGGAGAGGAAGTAGAAGGTTATTTAAAAGGAAAACTAAATTCACTGAAAGATGAAGGAATTGCAGCAGTGGTATTAGGATGTACGCATTACCCATTTGTAAAGAAAAGCATACGCAAAATTTTAAATGAGGACATACCTATAATAGACGGAAGTAAGGGTACTGTAGAACAACTTAAAAGGCAGCTTGTTAAATACCATATAAAAAACAATAAGAATAAAGAAGGAAAAGTAACAATATTTAATTCCATGGACAGTGAATTTATAATACAATTGAGTTATAAACTTTTAAAAGAGGAAAGCGTATAAAAAGTTTAAAGTTCAAATATAAAAGTTTAAATAATGACTTCCTTTTTGTCTTAGGAAATCTATAATTTTAATATTTTCTGACGTTAGGAGAAAAAAGTATCATTTAAATTAGGAGGATAAAATGAATAGAGTAGGACAAAAAATAAAATTAGCAAGAACTGAATTAGGTATTAGTCAGAAGCAGTTAGCTAAAAAACTAGGAGTTTCAGAGGGATTTATAAATGAAGCGGAATCTGGAAAGAGAATAGTAAATCAAAATATAATTGATAAACTTTCCAAAATATTAGGTAAAAGTATAAATGACATAACTATGTCTTTTGAAGAGGAAGTATATAAAGAAGATAAAACTCCAAAATCTTCTCCAATAACTAAGAAGGAGAAAGTACAAGACGTTTGGAGTGAAGCTTTTGGATCTGTTTTAAAAAAGGTACCTATTTATAAATATGATATGAGAACAGTAGTAGGATTTAGACAGCTTCCGTTGATTGATAATAAAATAGAAGGATATGCTCAAGATAAAGTGATGTATTTGCAAGTAGAAAGTGATGATATGGAAGGATTTAGAATACAAAGGGGAG
>DAIMMR010000268.1:0-5409 GCA_036720575.1 Clostridium sp. | reverse complement strand
TTTTGATTGTATGTCTTCTGTGGACTTTAGTTATGATGTTTTTAAGTACTTATGTTTTTGGAAAGAAAGATCTTGACTAGTTGATTTCCTAATATACTCTAAGTAAAAAGTGATATAATTTTAAATTGGGTGATGGTTATGGAAGAAAATATATTGATAATAGACGATGACAACGATATACGTGAAATGCTTGTAAATTATTTTTCTAAAGAAGGTTATATCATGCAAGCTGCCTGTAATGGAGAAGACGGACTTCAGATTGTAAAATCAAAACCGATTTCTTTAATACTTCTAGATGTTATGATGCCTAAAATGGATGGTTATACAATGCTCATTAATCTCAGAGAATTTTCAAGCATACCTGTTATATTGCTCACTGCAAAAGACCAGCAAATAGACAAAATAAAGGGATTTATAGATGGTTGTGATGATTATATAGTAAAGCCCTTCGATTTTACGGAACTTTCATTAAGAATTATGGCTATACTCAGGAGAAGTAATGTTAATCATGCAGTGAAAAATCATATACTCAATGTTAAGGATATTGAAATCAATACTTTAGAACATACAGTTAAAAAAAACAACTTAGAAATAGTATTAACTCCCAAGGAATATGAAATTTTATACACATTAGCATCAAATAAAGGCAGGGTGTACTCAACTAAAATGCTTTATGAAATGCTGTGGAAAGATACATTTATGGAAAATGACAATACTGTAACTATGCATGTTAAAAATCTGAGAAACAAGCTAGGTGACAGCGTTAAGAAGGGCAAATATATAAAAACTATCTGGGGAGTTGGTTATAAAATTGAGAATGATATTTGAACTTATTATTGTTATAGTACTATTTTCCGTAACTTTAAAATTAAAAAGAATATTTAAACTTAGGAGTGAATTAGTTTTTTGTGCAATTGTTTCTGGAATTATATCATTTATGCTTGTAGTTTTTTTAAAGGAATATATTTTAGGCTCATTTTTGAACAATTATAAAGACACTCCTACCTATATAAATAAACGTATAGTTTCTAGGATTGAAGATAATTTAAAGAACATGGATATTAATAATTCCAGCAAACTACAAAAATATATGGATAGAGAATTTAATATGTCATGTTATATTTTTGTGGTAAAAAAAGATGGAAGGGTAATAGCTGCAAATAATAGAGAAATTAAAAATATAGATATTCATGAAATTGTAGACGGTAAAAATACATTTAAATTTTTAGATACTGGTAGAGATAGCTTATTTAAAACAACCAGGTGTGATTACTTAAAAGATGGATACTATTTATATTATATATATATAGGTTATGGAAAATTAGACAATGGATACAGTATAGGTATACTATGGATTGTAACTTTTGCAATTATTTTTTTCTTGCTCATATGGAAGCGTATTTCCTATATATCTAAAATAAAATCAACAGTTAGAAATATTACAGAAGGCAACTTATCCAATCGTGTTCCATTAAAATACAAAAATGAATTAGGTGAACTTGCCGAAGACATAAACTACATGGCTTCAAAAATTGAGAAAGAAGAAAAAAACAGAAACGAATTCATGACCAATATATCTCATGACTTGAGAACTCCGTTAACTACTATCCTTGGATATATAAATATGATTAAAAATAACAAGTATGAGTCAAAAAATGAACTTGATAATTACGTTGACATAATGAATAAGAAAGGTATTTATTTAAAAAACATGCTTGATGATTTTTTTGAATACTCAAAGCTCTCTTCAAATGATGTCATACTTAAAAAGCAAAAACTTGAGTTAAATGAACTTGCAAGACAGATAGCTGAAGAAGAGGAAGACGAATTCACACAAAAAGGATTAAAGCTTTCAATTAATCTGCCCCAGGAATCTATTTATATTGAAGCAGATCCCGGCTTATTTTTAAGGGTTGTGAATAATCTTCTAAGTAATGCACTTAAATATTCCATGGAAAATACAGTTGTTGAATTTAATGTTAGCAGAGAAACTTTTAATAATGCACCTTATGCAGTACTTTCAGTATCAAACATTCCAGATGATCCAATTTCAAAGGATGACCTTGAAAACTTTTTTGAAAGATTATATAAAAGAGATTCATCCAGACAAAAAGAAGGCAGCGGTTTAGGCTTATCAATCGTTAAAAACATAGTAAAACTTCATGGCGGATTTGTAAAAGCCTATGAAGAAAATGATAGATTGTTTTTTAAAATATATAGTAAAGAAAGTATATTCCCATAACGATACCTCCTATGATATTTTAATTTTTGCGATTGTCAGTCGTTCAAATTATATCATAGGTTTTTTTTATTGTTCAAAGCTTAAGCCCTTTTGTCCACCGGCATTACCGGTGGTTTTCTTGACAATTAAAATATCCCTCAGAAATATAGCATTTCTGAAGGATATTTATTACGATAATCTGTATATGAATATATTACAAATTGAAGAATAAGTAATTTAAATTCCATAACTTTCAAATCTATGTAATTGATGCTATAATAAGCAATGTATGCTTGTAAAATTATGATTATAAAAGAAGGGAAGTGTGAAAACCTGATAATATTTGACGAATAGAAGAAGCATTATAATTTTTAGATTAATATATTATACTATTTGTTGTATTTTTTAAAATCAGGAAATAAATAATAATGAAACATTGGAAAGTAAATCTTTATACTGTTTGGTTTTCCCAGATATTGTCCATAATGAGTTTTAATTTTGGTATGCCTTTTTTGCCATTTTATATACAGCAACTTGGCATTACAGCTCCAAATGATATTAAATTTTATTCTGGTATTTTAAATGCAGCACCAGCTGTCACCATGGCAATTATGTGTCCTATTTGGGGGATTATTTCAGACAAATATGGTAGAAAGCTTATGCTCATAAGGGCTATGGTTTTTGCATCATTTATAATTGGGGCCACAGGTATGGTTGCCAATGTAAATCAACTTATAATCTTAAGACTTTTACAAGGTGTGTTTACGGGAACTGTTACTGCAGCTCAAATTTTAGTAGCGGCTAATACACCTAAAAATAGAATTTCTTATGCATTAGGTTTTTTATCTTCATCAACATTTATTGGACAATCCATTGGACCAGTAATTGGAGGTATAGTGGCAGAGTTTGTTGGATATCGTGTAAGTTTTATAATAGGTGGTATTCTTATGTTTTTTGATTTCCTATTAGTTTTATTTGTTGTAAAAGAAGAAAAGCATGTAGTAAAGGAAAACATTAATTCCACTGAAAAAAAAGAAAAGACATCTATACTTTCTATTTTTAATGTTACAGCTGTCTCAATGTTATTAGTTATTTTATTTATAAGGATAGGACGTACTGTGTTTAACCCATATATTCCAATATATGTACAAGAAGTTACAGCTACAACAAAAGGAGCATCAGGCATTACAGGTGTAATAAATGGGATTTTGGCTTTAATGACAGCTATGTCTGGATTGATTTTAAGTAAACTAGGTGACAAGTACGACAAAATGAAATTATTAATGATATACCTAACATTAGGTATGGTATTTGCAATACCACTTGTTTATATAAATAAATTATGGTTATTTACATTTGTTTTAGGTATTGTCTTTTTTATTACAGGTGGAGTGGAACCTATGATAATGTCCATTACTACAGAAGATACTCCTGTGGATAAAAGAGGTTTATTGTTTGGTATCCAGGGAACTGTAGGCAATGCTGGATTTGCAGTAGCACCTTTATTAGGAGGGGTGATTTCAATAAAATATTCAACTAATGCAATCCTCATATTCATACCTATATTTCTACTTATTTCAGCCTTAGTTGTTTTAAGTATAATAGTTCACAATTCAAGACATAATTTCCATTCGAGTTTGAATTTAAAAAATATGTTTAAGTCTTAATATACTATATAAAAATATGTTTAATTGTATAGTATATAATAGTTTTGTATTTCTACATAAAAATCTAATATTAGCGAAGAATTGACTAAGCGTAAAAGGGGGAATTATTCTTGGCTGGTAAGATAAAAGAAATTATTGATAATGTGATTAAACAGCGTTCTAAAGGAAATCCTGCTGTTGCAGAAATGACTAAAACCAAATTTATTTTAAAAGGAATCAATCCAAATAAATTTGATAGCAATTCCTATGATGATCCAATTATCATAGAAAAACTTATTAAAATTGTTGAACAAATGGATGTAAAAAATTCAGTATATAAGGGGATAAATATAAAATCAGTTTTTTCAACTAAATCATTAGAAAAAGAAGTGGTAGAAGATATTAAAAATAAACTAGCTCCTTGTAATGCCAAACTTATAATATTTTTTGCTTCTTCTAAATTTGACCAATATAAGTTAAGTAATTTAATGAAGGAAGCATTTAAAGATTGTCTAGTAGCAGGATGTTCTACTTCAGGTGAAATAGTTAGTGGAAAGGTATTAAAGAATTCTGTAGTGGCAATGGCTTTTAATTCAAATATTGTTTCCGATGCCAAAGTTGAAGTAATTGAAAATATGAAACAAGGCTTAGATGTGGAGAGGGCTTTTACATCTTTAGAAAAGTATTTTAATGAAAGTGCATATACAATGAATACGAAAAAATTTGTTGGTATAGTTTTAATAGATGGTGTAAGTAAGAAAGAAGAAAATATTATGGATTTGATAGGCAATAGAACCAATGTCTTTTTTATTGGTGGATCTGCTGGAGATGATTATAATTTTAAAAAAACCTATGTACTAGCAAATGGAAAGGCATATACAGATTCAGCAGTGATTATAATGCTTAAAATAAGTGATAATGCTGAGTTTGGCATTATTAAAACGGAAAGCTTTAAGTGTTTAGATACGGTATTAACTGCAAATAAAGTGGATGAAAGCAACAGGGAAGTCATTGAATTTAACAATAAACCGGCTATTGTAGCTTATTCAAATGCTGTAGGGGCACATTCAATTGAAGATGCACAAAATTATTTTACGATAAATCCTGTTGGATTAGTAATAGGGAAAAATGATGTGTTTGTAAGAAGTCCTCAGCAAGTAGAGGGTACAAGTATGTTGTTTTATTGTAATATACTGGAAGGCACAGAGGTTAGACTACTTCAGTCTACAAATATTATTGAAGATACAAAGAAAGCTATTGAAAGTAAAATTAATGAATTTGGGAAAATTGATGGAATTATAAATTTTAACTGTGTTCAGAGAACCCGTGAACTAGAGGAAAAAGGTCTTGAAAAACAATACGGAGATATATTTAAAGACATTCCTACAATTGGATTTTCTTGTTATGGTGAAGAATTTATAGGGCATATGAATCAAACAGCTACTATGCTGGTTTTTAAGTCAAAAACAAATATATAAAAGAATTATCATTTATCTGATGGCTACCTACTGTAACACTCCCACTTCTATCAAAGTGGGAGAT
>DAIMMR010000267.1:0-5434 GCA_036720575.1 Clostridium sp. | reverse complement strand
TAATGGAAAAAACTTTATTAGATATCGTACTAATTCTTATATTTACAAAGATAGGTGGAATCATTAGTAGAAAATTAAAAATGCCGGAGGTTTTAGGTGCACTTATTGCAGGTGTAATACTTGGTCCTGTTGTTTTAAATATTGTTCAGTATGATGATAATATAAAACTTCTCTCAAATTTAGGAGTAATTATGCTCATGTTTCTTGCAGGTCTTGAGACTAATGTTGAAGAATTTAAAAAAGCAGGTTTATCTTCTTTTATCATTGCCATGTGTGGCATTATTTTACCTCTTGTTTTGGGAACTTTAAGTGCATATATATTTTTTAATAATTTTCTAGAAAATGTATTTGTTGGAGTTATTTTAACGGCTACTAGTGTGAGCATTACTGTGGAAACTCTTAAGGAACTTGGTAAGCTAAATACAAGGGCTGGTATAAATATTTTAGGAGCTGCTGTAATAGATGACATTTTAGGGCTTATACTTATATCTATAGTACTTGCAGTAGCTCAAAGCTCTGCTTCTGGAGCCTCAGCTTCCGGGATGATGTCACTTGTTTTTGTGTTTGTAAAAATAATTTTATTTTGTGGATTTTCTATAGTGGGCATAGTGTATTTACCTAAGTATATAAATAAATTTACTAGGAATGTAAAGCCAGGTAAAGAGATGCTCACCTTTTCATTGGCGTTTGCACTTTTAATAGCATGTATTTCAGAGTATCTTGGAATAGCGGCTATTACAGGAGCATATATATGTGGCCTTATACTTTCTTCTATTGAACACAAAAAATATTTAGAAAGAAATATCAAAGCAATTTCTTCCGGATTTTTATCACTTATATTCTTTGCAAGTGTGGGTATTGAAGCAAATTTAAAAGGTGTCAATGTAGAAGTACTTGTTATTACTTTGGTTATGTTTGTAGTTGCAGTTATTGGAAAAATAATTGGATGCGGTGGTGCAGCAAGAGTTCTTAAAATGAGTAAAAGTGAGTCTTTACAAATTGGAGTAGGTATGATCTCTAGAGGTGAAGTTGCTATAATTACTGCAAATATAGGATTACAAAAAAATATTATATCGGAGGAAATATTTCTTCCAACTTTAATGGTTGTAATACTTACTACAATTATAACTCCTGTGCTTCTAAAAATGGCCTTTTCTCATAAAAATGATTCTTTGTCTGAGCTAGATATTTAAATCAATTCACAATACATAGTTCACAATTCACAATTTTGGTAGATTTTTTTCTACTAATGCTATGAAAAATCTAAAAACTATAAGTAGTATGAACATTAAATTTTTAGATTTTCTGTGACAACAGAAAATCATCCTTAATTGTGAATTGTACATTGTGAATTGATTAAAAGATATGGACACTATAGTAGAATACAATTATAATTTAGCTAAAGATACTTATAAGTCCATGGGAATGAGTCAAACATACTATCTAATGTATGAAATTAGAAAAATAATGATTGTTGGGAGATGGTATTGTGTTTAAGAAAATAAGTAAGTTTATTGTAATAGCTGCCGCGTGTGGATTGTTATTTGTAGGAAAAAATTGCTATGCTGCAGAAAATTATAAAATTTGGAATAGCGATGCCACCTCTAATGTAGCCAATAACAAGACATGGACAATAAGTTTTAATAAGAATATTGATATAAATTCAGCAAGAAACTCTATTAAAGTATATGAGCAGGACAATAATCAATCAGTAGCAGTTAATGTAGTGAGTTCAAAATCAGATGTTGTGCAGGTTTCACCTGAAAGTCCTTACACTTCTGGTGAAAAATACATTTTGGTAATAGATAATAACTTAAAATCTGCTGATGGCAAGCAATTAAATGAAGGAGTAAAATATAATTTTACAGTAGGTGGGCAAAATAGCTCTAATGGTGAAATTTCAATAGAAAATTATAATCAGTATTACAATGCTGTAAAGGATGCACTTTCTAATTATAAGGATACTTTAGTTTTAAATATAACAAACTATGATAGAAGCACTTATAATTTAGGTGTCATAGATAAGGTTTTGCAGGACAATCCAAATTTAAGAGATTGGTATTCAAGTGCAGGAAGTAATGTTGAAAGTTCCAGTTCTACTAAAATGACTATAAATTTTAAGTATGATGATACTAAGCAAAATTTAATAGCTAAGGAAAATACAATACAGCAAAAAGTCGATCAAGTAGTAAACAGTGTCACAACACCTCAAATGAAAGACTATGAAAAAGAACTGGCTCTTCATGATTATGTGGTAAATAATACAGAATATGATCAAAGGGCAGGTTCAGCAGATATGCCTGATGATTCCTATACTGCTTATGGAGTTTTAGTGAATAAAACAGCAGTTTGTCAGGGTTATGCAGATGCTATGGACAGGCTTCTTACAGCTGCTGGTATAGAATGTAAAATGGTAATAGGACAGGGAAATGATGGAGATGGATGGATAAGCCATGCCTGGAATATAGTAAAAATACAGGGGCAGTATTATCAGATGGACTCTACCTGGGATGATCCTGTTACAAATGATGGATCCAAGCTTCTGTCACATTCTTATTTTAATAGAACTGATTCTCAGATTGCCAAAAATCATGAGTGGGATAAATCAGATTACCCTGAATGTAATAGTACTGACTATAGTTTTTCTAAACTAGGTATAACTGAGAAAGACAAATATGGCAATGATATAAAGGTTGTAGATAATTATAATGACTTTTACAATGCATTAAAAAATTATGTAATTAGTCAGAGGCAATCTTTTAGCATTAAAATATTAAATTACAATTCTACAAATTACAATGTGCCAAAAACCTTGAAGCAAATAGTTACCAAATATAATATTTATGGAGACTATAATTTAACCTACTATTCAGATGAAATATCAGGTGCAGAAGTTTTCACAATAGTAAAATCTTAATTAAAGAGAGTAAGGGGGTCTCTGATTCCCTTACTTAATTGTTACATATACTTGAAATGAATTATATTCAATTATATTATTGTAAAGTTTTATATAAATGACGTATAATTTATATAAACGATTTAGTCAGGAGGGAACAAAATGGATAAAAAATTATGGGAAAAATGTGTTGAATTTCACGGACATTTATGTCCTGGACTTGCAATAGGCTATAAAGCCAGTGAGGCGGCTAAAGAAAAAATGGGAATTTCTTTTTCAAAAGATGAGGAGATAGTGTGCATAACTGAAAACGATGCCTGTGGAGTAGATGCAGTTCAGGTGATAACAGGGTGCACCATGGGAAAAGGAAACTTAATTTATAGAGACCGTGGTAAAATGGCATTTAGTTTTTTTAATAGAAAAAATGGTGATGCCCTGAGAGTGGTATTAAAAAATTGGCCGAGAAGTGGGGACAGACAAAAAGATATTGATTATTTGCTAAATTGTCCTTGTGAAAAATTATTTTATTATAAACAACCAGGATTTTCTGTGCCGGACAAGGCCAGGTCATTTAATAATATAGTATGTGAAAATTGTGGAGAAGATACAGCTGAACATAGAATTAGAATAATGAATGGAAAAAAGGTATGTTTAGATTGTTTTAAAGAATATTCAAGGAAAGAATAAATATCTTAATAATATCTTAAAATTTTATATTTGGTTATAATTTTATACTTCTTTTATTAATAAATATAGTATAGTATATTTAGAATATATATTAATATTTATCTCAACTTTCGCAGTTTAAGAAAATTACGAAGCAAAGCTTTTAAAAATAACAAAGTTCAAATAACAAAGAACAGATAAAGATGATTTCCATCGTACCTCAGGAAATCTATAATTTTAATATTTTCTGACGTTAGAAAGAAAATTATCCTTATTTGATATTTGAACTTTGAACTTTGTTCTTTAAGAAAATTGTTTCGCAATTTTTTTATATTAAGTCAAAATTTTATATGTGCGAAAGTTTGAGTATTTATAAAACTAAATTAAAAAGGAGTTTAAACACATGAAATTTAAAACAATTTTTAGTAAATTATTGATAGTGCTTATGGCTATAACTGTAGTTTTGCCTATTTCAGGAAATAGAGTTTATGCAGATGCCTATAAAGTTGTAACCTTAGGAGGAGATCTCACAGATAGCCAAAAACAAGAAATGCTTAAGTATTTTGGAGTTACTAGACAGGATGCTAATGTAATAAATGTCAATATAGATGAAGAAAAAAAATATTTAGGGGATGTAGCAAGTAGTGATAAGATAGGTACAAAATCTATATCCTGTTCTTATGTAGAACCAACGTCAAGCGGTGGATTAAATGTATCTACAAATAACATATATTGGGTAAGCAGCAGTATGATAAAAAATGCACTGATTACCGCAGGAATAAAGAATGCAAATGTTAAGGCATCAGCTCCTTTTAATGTATCTGGAACAGCAGCTCTTACTGGAATTTTAAAGGGGTTTGAAAATAGTGCAAACGGCGGTAAAATTGATGAAAATAAAAAGAAAGCTGCCAATGATGAATTGGTTACTACAGGAGAGTTAGGAGACAAGATAGGAAAAGATAAAGCTGCTGGTGTAATGAATGATATAAAAACACAAGTAGTTAAAGATAAGCCTTCAACTGAAGCTGGGGTAAGAAAGATAGTTGAAAATGTAACTAATAACTACAACTTAAATTTGAGTTCTGGAGATATTGATAAAATAACCAATGTTATGAATAAAATAAATGGTTTAAATTTGAATTTTGGAGATATAAAAGGTCAGTTAAGTGGTGTTGCAGATCAGTTAAAGGGTACTTTATCTAGTAAACAAACTCAGGGATTTTTTACTAAAATTATTAATGCAGTTAAAAACTTCTTTTCTAATCTATTTTAATATAGTTCAGAATTTAGAGTTGATAATTGAAAGTTATGGATGATTTTCTTTCGTTAAAACTTGAGAAAATCTAAAATATAGTGCCATTGAAGCAAAGCTTCAATAAGCTTGAAATTTTAAATTTTTCATAACGTAGTGGAGAAAAATTATCATTTACTCTTTATTCTTAACTTTTAACTATTAATTCAAATATAATTGGAGGTAGCAACAGTTGCTACCTCCAATTATACAAAGTTATATAATCTTAATATTCGTCAAGCTAAAGATGCAGTAGAAGCTTCAAGACAAACAATTCAATCTCAATTATTAACTATGTTAGAAAGTGCTTGTTATAGAGAAAAAATTGAACTAATTAAAGTACATCCAGCATATACAAGTAAAATAGGATTATATAAATATTGTCATCAATTTGGTATGGTAGTTCATAATGGTGCAGCGATGGTTATAGCTAGAAGAAGTTATAAATTTAAAGAAAAAGTTCCACAGATATTAATAGATAACTATGTGGAAGAAAAATATAAAGATAAACAGAGTTCTTAGTTTCAGGTGGAGTTTTTTTCTCCATCTGAAACTTAGAAATCGTTATCCAGGGGCGTAGC
>DAIMMR010000266.1:0-5470 GCA_036720575.1 Clostridium sp. | reverse complement strand
CCAGCTTCAGCAGCCATTGTTATTGTAACATCATTTCCTATAATATTAAAGGCCACTTGAGTCATTACTTCTGGAATTACAGGATTAACTTTTCCTGGCATTATGGAAGATCCGTTTTGTTTTGCTGGAAGATTTATTTCTTCTAAACCTGTTCTTGGACCTGATGACATAAGCCTTAAATCATTTGCCATTTTAGATAAATTAACGGCACAGGTTTTTATAGCGCCAGATACTGACACAAAACCATCTAAATTTTGTGTGGCATCTATCAAATCATCAGCTTGTTCTAATTGTATGCCAATAATATCACTGAGTATAGGTACGACTGTATTCATATATCTATTATCTGCATTTATTCCAGTTCCTATTGCAGTACCACCTAAATTTAATACTTCTAATTCTTTTTTTGTGGCTTCAAGTCTTGAAATATCTCGTTTTATAACAGAACTATAAGCCTTAAATTCTTGTCCTAATCTAATGGGAACTGCATCTTGAAGCTGAGTTCTTCCCATTTTTATAATATTATTAAAATCTTTTGCTTTTATTTCTAATGTTATATCTAATTTCTTTAGTTGTTCTATAGCTTTTAAAAGAAGTTTTAAAGCAGTTATCTTTCCTGCAGTTGGGAAGACATCATTTGTAGATTGTCCCATATTAACGTGATCATTAGGATGTACAATTGAGTAGTCTCCTTTTTTCCCACCTAAAATCTGAATAGCTTCATTTGCAATTACTTCATTTGCATTCATGTTTGCAGAGGTACCAGCTCCACCCTGAATAGGATCTAGTATAAATTGATCTTGCAAATTACCTCTGAGTATTTTATCACAAGCTTCAATTATTGCTTTTTCAATGTTTTCATTTAAAAGGCCTGCTTTATAATTAGCTATAGCTGCTGCCTTTTTTATTTGAACAAGGCTTTTTACAAGTTCTGTATTTAATTTATATCCTGTTATATTAAAATTTTCAGCTGCTCTCAATGTTTGAACTCCATAATAAGCCTCTGTAGGTACTTCCTTTGAACCAATGGAATCACTTTCAATTCTAAAATCCATAAATATTCCCCACCTTTATTTTTAAATTTTTAAATTACAAATGCTTTTTCTTTTAATTTAATAATAACCTGTTAATTTAAAACAGTAAACAAAATTAAGAAAACTCCGTAATAATGAAAATAAATCACTATATTTAGTTTATAAAAATTAGAAAAACATAGGGTTAACTTAAAAAATTAAGGTGGTAATAGTATTGAATGTTTTTTGAAATTTAACAAATACTATCCTTAATATTATATAAGCTTGGGGTGGTATATTGATGAAAAATGATCACAAAGGACTTTCTGCAGGTCAACTTACAATGATGGCCTTAGGAACTGTAATTGGTGGTTCCTTTTTCTTGGGCTCTGCTGTAGCTATTCATGCTTCAGGTCCTTCTATTATTATTGCTTACATATTAGGAGGAATTTTAGTATATTTTATTCTCTCTGCACTTTCTGAGATGACTGTATCTAATCCAACTCCGGGATCTTTTGCTACCTATGCAGGTAAAGCCTTTGGACGTGGAACTGAATTTATGGTGGGATGGGTTTATTGGACAGGAATGGTTTTAGCTATGTCCAGTGAAGCAGCAGCAATATCAATTTTAATTCGCAGGTGGTTTCCTAAAGTGTCTATATCTTTAATTGGAAGTATTGTTATTATTTGTATTACACTGCTCAACTTGTTGGGTGCAAGTAAATTGAGCAAGCTTGAGAGTGTTCTTGCTTCTTTTAAGATAGCTGCCATACTATGTTTTGTTATTATTGGCATACTTCTAATTACAGGGTTAATAGGTGGAGTCTCACAAGTTAAATTAGGCCAATTAGGGAGAGAACCTTTTTTTGCTGGGGGAATAAAAAGCATTGCAGGAAGTATGCTTACAATTATGTTTGCCTATGCTGGTTTTGAGATAATTGGTTTAGCTGCTTCAGAGACTAAAGATCCTGAAAAAGTAATTCCAAAAGCCATTAAATATACTGTGTTAAGCCTTGTTGGCCTTTATATAGTTTCTGCAGCTGTAATTATATTTTTAATTCCTACAGCTGCCATTAGTGAAAATGTGAGTCCTATGGTAGCAGCTCTTAATAATTGGGGAATGGGTTGGGCAGGTAATGTTATGAACATAATAATGATTACTGCTATACTTTCTACAATGTTAGCAGCTATGTTTGGACTTGGAAGGATGATTCGATCTCTTGCAGATAGAGGGCATGCACCTGCATTATTGAGGGATAAAAAGGATGTGCCTTATAGAGGAATGATGTTTTCGGGGTTTTCTATGCTTTTAGGGCTTATAATTGGACTTCTATTCCCAAAGGTTTACTTATTCTTAGTAAGCTCAGGAGGTTTTGCGTTACTCTTTACCTATGCAGTTATTGCAGCTTCCCATATTCGTTTTCGCAAAAAAAACTTACAAGAGTTAAAGAAAAAAGGATATCCCTATGGTTCATTGATTACTTTAATAAGTATTGTTGTTATTATTGCAAGTATGCCTTTTATTTCAGGGCAAACCTCAGGCCTTATAGCTGGAATTATAATTATAGCTGTATACTTATTTATATATTTAGGTGTAGAAGTCTATAAAAGAACCAGAGAAGCTATTAGTGTGGATAATAAGTTAAGTGTAAAAAAACAAATAATTGATTTACTTACAGAGTTTTCTGAGGAAATTACTGATCATAAGAAAGATAAAATATGAATATTTTCAAATTAAAAATAGGACATAATAAATATTATGTACTAATAATATAGGTTATCTCTCATGATGCCAAAGTTTGATTAAAGTGTTTAATATAGAATAGAAAGGAATAGTGAAGATATGATCAAGGTAAATCAAATAGACAGTGTGAAAGAATTTGCTAAAGTTCAAGCAAATTTAGTATCTGGTGGAGTTGTATACGGAATTATAGAAGGGGATACCATGAAATGGGTGCAATCTTCAGATTCGTTTAGTATAGATGTATTTCACGTTGGTAAAAAATTTGATAGTAATAGTACATCTCTTACTGCAATTCGTGAAAAAAGGGTATTTTCTCAGAAAGTTCCTCGTTCTGTTTATGGAATGAGACTTTTAATAATTTCAATTCCTATTGTAGATGAACAGGGCAAGGCTGTTGGTGCTTTTTCCATAGCTTTTCCAAGATTACATCCTGTAGTAAAAGCTTTTGAAGATTTTGCACCTATATTAGCTGAAATGTTTTCAGAAGGTGTTTTTTTGTGTTTAACTGATCTTCAAAAATTTGTATGTATACAATCTTCAAAACAATTTGATATTAACTCTATAAAAATTGGAGATGAATTCAGATCAGATTTTATCAGTAAAGAAGTGATAAGCACAGGAAAAGCCAAAGTTGAAAAAATAGATGCTTCAAAGTATGGAACTCATGTTAAGATGTTAGGATATCCACTAATTGATGAAGATTCAAATGAAGTTGTTGGTAGTTTTGTTATAGCTATGCCAAAGGACATTGAAGCAGAGCTTCGTAATATGTCGGGTAATCTTACAGAAAGTATAACAGGGATATCTTCTGCTATTGAAGAATTGGCAGCATCAGCATCACAAATACATACCAATGAACAGGAACTTAATAATGATATAATTCAGATAACAGAATTATCAGAAGAAATAAAGAAGATATCTTCTTTTATAGAGGATATTGCAAATGAAACAAAGATGTTAGGACTAAATGCTGCTATTGAAGCTGCTAGAGCAGGACAAGCTGGTAGTGGTTTTGGTGTAGTGGCAAATCAAATAAGAAAACTTTCTGAACAAGCTAAGAGTACGGTGCCTAAGATTAAGAAATTAACAGATAATATTGAAGAAAAAGTAGATGGATCTAGCAAGAAAAGTAAGGGGTCTCTAGCTTCAAGTCAAGAACAGGCTGCTGCAACTGAAGAAATTACAGCAAGTATAGAAGAGATAACTACCATGTCAGGAAATATTTAGTTTATATAACTGATATGTATAAGACAAATTTTTGACTTAAAAATAAACTTATATGCAAAAATATTTTTACAATAAACAAGTGTATTTAAATATTTTATATAAGCCTTTGCGAAAAGTTTAAGGGAAGAGTTTTCAAAGTACCTTAGAAGAACTTATCCAGGCGCGTAGCAGTGCTTATCCCCCACTTTGAAGAAGATGGGGGTGTTAGCAATGGTAGCGATCGGATAAATTTTCTGTTTAGACTTATCAAAATATTTAACCGGAGTTGAGGTTGCAAAAATACTTGAAGTATAAGTTTATTTTTTATTTAAAATGCATTAGAATATGAATTCTATTAAGTATATTACAGAAAATTTATTAAAAAATTTTAAAATTTAATGAAGTGTTTTTTGTTTTTGAATCGTTATAGTAAGTGTAAGGATAAAAAAGGCGGTGATGGTTATTCAAAGAGATGAGTTTGCAAACTATATAAAACAATATGAGCGTTTAATCATTACCATATGTTTATCTTTTACAAAAAATTATTTTGATGCAGAGGATTTGGCACAACAAACTTTTCTAGCTGCTTATAAAGATTATGAGAAATTTCAAGGAGAAAATTTTAAAGCCTGGCTCACTAAAATTGCTGTAAACAAGTGTAAAGACTATATGAAAAGTCCTGCACGAAAAATAAATAGTTTAACTGATGAAGAATATGAATCTCTGGAAGATGAGAAAAGCTGTATTGAAGATACTGTGATAGAAAATGACACTTCACAGAAAATACATGACTTGTGTAATAAATTAAAGGAGCCTTACAAGACTGTAGCTATAAATTATTTTTGTAAAGATATTAAACTTTCCCATATGGCTGAATCTACGGGGCAAAAACTAAAAACTCTCCAGACACATTTATATAGATCAAAAAAATTATTAAAAGTTTTATGGAAGGAGGAGTTTATGTGAGTGAAGTTCTGTTTGATGAAAATGGACATTTAACTGAAAAATCCATAAA
Organism: Clostridium sp.; assembly: GCA_036720575.1. Classification (GTDB taxonomy): domain Bacteria; phylum Bacillota; class Clostridia; order Clostridiales; family Clostridiaceae; genus Clostridium_B. The sequence continues at coordinate 492 of DAIMMR010000266.1, read as the reverse complement.
GTGCCTTAAGGATGGTTCCTTAAAAAGTGAGGAGACCATCATGATTTTAGATCATGTTTCTGAATGTGAAAAGTGCAGTGCCTATCTTGCTGATGGTTTTGATGATACTGAACTTGTAAAAGCTCCTTCTGGATTTTGTGATGAGATAGAGAATAAAATAAAAAAGAGAAAAAACAATGAGTTTATTTTTTACTCAGTTAGGGTTTCAATTGCAGCTTGTATGGCACTCGTAATTGTTTTTTCAAATACATTAAACTTTATAGTAAATTCAAAAAAAGTAGCGGGTATTGCACCGCCAAATTTAAGTATCGTAAACTCAATAAATACAAATATAAGTAATTTTTCTCAGAAGATAATTAACATGGAGGGTTTTAATAATGAGAATGAAAAAAGGTAAGATTTTAACATTTATTTTTTCACTTTTGCCTGGTGCAGGACATATGTATATGGGATTTATGAAAATGGGAATATCTTTTATGTCAGCTTTCTTTT
>DAIMMR010000265.1:0-5473 GCA_036720575.1 Clostridium sp. | reverse complement strand
TAGATAATTCATCTAAACTTAGTGGGAGAAACAAAACTCTAAAGAGAAAGCGATTTACTTTAAATCAAAGATTTGAATTATCTGGTTGCACACAGTGAAAGCGACTATCACCAAATCAAAGATTTGGGATATCTGCTTTTCCCACTAAGTAAGATTCATTGATATTATAAAATTTTTAGGAGGAATATTAAAATGAGTTGTAACGTGGCAGTAGTTGGGTGTACTGGAATGGTAGGAAGAAAATTTATAGAGGTGCTGGAAGAAAGAAATTTCCCAATAGAAAAATTGTACTTGTTTGCATCTGCTAAATCAAGTGGAAAAATATTAAAATTTAAAGATAAAGAATATACTGTAGAGGAATTAAAAGAAGATAACATAAAAAATAAAAAAATAGATATTGCTCTTTTCTCAGCAGGTGGAAGTGTAAGTCTTAAATTTGCGCCTATATTTTCAAAATACGGTGCAGTAGTTATAGATAATAGTAGTGCGTGGAGAATGGATAAAGAGGTACCTTTGGTAGTTCCTGAAGTAAATCCAGAGGATATAAAATGGAATAAAGGTATAATTGCAAATCCTAATTGTTCAACTATACAAGCCATAGTAGCAATTAAACCTCTTTATGACAAATATGGAGTAGAAAGAATTGTATATTCTACATACCAGGCTGTATCTGGCGCTGGAATGGGAGGATATAATGATTTACTAGAAGGATACAAGGGAAATGCACCTAAGAAATTTCCTTACCCAATAGCAGGAAATATACTTCCCCATATAGATGTATTTTTGGAAAATGGATACACTAAAGAAGAGATGAAAATGGTAAACGAAACAAGAAAAATATTACATGATGATACTTTGAGAGTCACAGCTACTACAGCAAGAGTACCAGTAACTTATTCTCATAGCGAAAGTATAAATGTAGAACTTAAAAAAGATTTTAAAATAGAGGATATTTTTGAATTGTACAAGAATGCTGCTGGAGTAGTGTTAAAAGATGATGTGGACAATTTAGTATATCCAATGCCAGTAGAGGCAGCAGGAAAAGATGAAGTATTTGTAGGAAGAATAAGAAGGGATTTTAGCGTAGACAATGGATTAAATCTATGGGTTGTAGCAGATAACATAAGAAAAGGCGCTGCTACTAATGCTGTTCAAATAGCAGAATGCATAGTTAAGGATAAATAATAATACATTTTAAGATGATAAGCATATTAAATTTCAATTGAAAAGGGGTGCTTTTAATGAGCTTATTTAAAGGTTCAGGGGTAGCTATTATTACCCCATTTAATGATAATGGGGTGGACTTTGATAAATTAAAAGAATTGCTTGAGTGGCAAATAAAATCAGGTACAGATGCAATAGTAATTTGTGGGACTACAGGTGAAGCTTCCACCATGACTGAAAAGGAAAGAAAAGATACAATAAAATTTACAGTAGATACTGTCAATAAAAGAATACCAGTTATTGCAGGTACAGGCAGTAATTGTACAGAATCTGCCGTAAACATGAGCAAATGGGCAGAAAGTATAGGGGTAGATGGAGTCCTTGTAATAACACCTTACTATAATAAAACTACACAAAAGGGATTGATAGAACATTATAAGGCAGTATCTTCAGCTATAAAAACTCCTATTGTAGTATACAATGTTCCTGGAAGGACAGGGCTAAATATACAGCCTAAAACTTTAAAAGAGTTATGCAAATTAGACAATGTGGCAGCTGTTAAAGAAGCCAGCGGAAACATAAGTCAAATTGCTAAAATGAAAGCTTTATGCGGGGATGACATTGATTTATATTCTGGAAATGATGATCAGACAATTCCTATAATGTCTTTAGGAGGTCTTGGAGTTATATCTGTTCTTGCAAATATTATTCCTAAAGATATGCACGATATGTGTAAGTTATTTTTAGAGGGCAATGTAAAAGAAGCACTAAAGATGCAATTAAAGGCTCTAACACTTATGAATACTATGTTCATAGAAACAAATCCTATACCTATAAAAACTGCCATGAATGTTTTGAATATGAATGTTGGAAATTTAAGACTTCCACTTTGTGACATGTCCGAGGAAAATTTGGATGTTCTAAAATCAGAACTTAAAAACTATGGACTTTTAAAATAAAAAACAAGTCTATTTAAATTATTATGTAAAACGAAGGCTAACTTTCTTTAATTTAACGTGAAAGATTTATTTCTTTCACGTTAATCAATATATGAACTTTGTAATTAATGATTATTAAATAATTTGAGGAGAGGTTTAAATGATTAAAATTATACTAAGTGGATGTAATGGTAAAATGGGAAAAGTAATAACCAATTTAGTAGAAGATTTCCCGGACTTATCCATATCTGCAGGAATAGATAAAAAGGATGAAAAATCAACTTTTCCTGTATTTACCAATATATTAGACTGTAATGTAGAAGGAGATGTAATATTAGACTTTTCAAGACCGGATTCCTTGGATTCACTTTTACAATATGGTAAGAAACATAATATAGGAATTATATTTTGTACTACAGGATATAGTGAAGAACAAGTTAAAAAAATTCATGAAGCCTCAAAGTCTATTCCAATTTTTAGATCTGCCAATATGTCTATAGGTATAAATGTCATAAATAAAGTATTAAAAGATGTAAGTGCTCTTTTATATAAAAACTTTGATATAGAGATAATAGAAAAACATCATAATCAAAAAGTGGATGCTCCAAGTGGAACAGCATTACTTTTAGCAGATACAATAAAGAATTCTATACCAGAAAAGGTTGACTATGTAAACGGAAGAGAAGGAATTAGAAAGAGAGTTCATAACGAAATAGGTATTCATGCCGTAAGAGGTGGAAGTATAGTAGGAGAACATGAAGTTATATTTGCAGGCCAGGGTGAGACTATTGAGATAAAGCATACTGCTATTTCAAGAGAAGTTTTTGCCGTAGGAGCACTTCGTGCTTGTGAGTTTATGTATAAGAGAGAAAAAGGCTTTTATTCAATGAAAAATGTAATTGATGGTAAATAATACAAAGGGCTGTTCGCTAATTAATTAGTGTGTCAGCCCTTTTAAAGTGTATATATGTTTTTAAATAATTTGCAATTAATAGTGGAAAGCTATGGATGGTTTATATTTTTAAAGTGTCTAACCATTTCTCTATCTTTGATAGGGACAATTTAAGTTCTTCCATACTATAGGCATAGGATATTCTCACATGACCTTCTCCACCTGGTCCAAAAGCTGAACCTGGTACTATGGCTACACCGCCTTCTTTTAGAAGTCTTTCACAGAAGTCATTGCTGCTCATGCCAAATTTTTTTATTGATGGAAATATGTAAAAAGCACCTTTTGGTAGGTTTACCTCGAATCCCAGGGATTTTAACCTGTTGAACACATAATCTCTTCTTTCCATAAATTTAGACTTCATGTAGTTTACATCTTCCATACAGCTTTTTAAGCCTTCACAAGCTCCCCATTGAGAAATGGAAGGAGCACAGGATACATTGTATTGGTGAACTTTTATTATCTCATTCATAAAGTATGTGTTTGCACATACATAGCCTATTCTAAGGCCTGTCATGGAGAACATTTTGGAGAAACCACCTATTAAAATAACTTTATCCTTTATTTCTTTGTATTGTGCAATAGAGTAATAATCTTTTTCAAAGCATAGTGAAGCATATATTTCGTCACTTAGCACTAATACATCATTTGCTTTCAGTAAATTAAATAAATTAGTGCTGTCTTCTTTAGATAAAATAGCACCCGTTGGATTGCAAGGATAGGAGAGAACTATTAATTTAGGTTTTTCTTTCTCTAATATTTTTTTTAATCTGTCAAAATTAATTGAAAAGTCATCATTTAAACTGTAGTTTATTATACTTCCACCTAAAATTTTTACACAGCTTTCATAAGCAGGATAGGCAGGAGTTGGTATCAACACTTTATCACCTGTATTTACAAGAGTTGCAAATACATCCATTAAAGCTTCACTTCCACCTATGGTAATACAGGTTTCTTTTGCAGTGTAATGTATGCCTAAATTTGCAAGATATTTTGATATTTCTTCCCGGAGTTCTACAATTCCAGCATTTGAGGTATATCCGGTTTTATTTTCTTCAATGGACTGTATCATAGCTTCCTTAATTTTTTTAGGTACATTAAAATCAGGTTGACCTAAGGTTAGAGATATGGCATCCGGGTAGTTGACTACTTTGTTATAAAATTTTCTAATGCCTGAAAGCTCTATAGAACTAACGTTTTTTGATATACTATTCAAGTTTTCACTTCCAATCTATATATGTATTTATCCGATGACTACCTACTCTAATACTCCCACTTTTCCAAGTGTGAGTAAAGAGCAGCTACGTCCCTGGATAAGTTCTTCTAAGACTCAGATGGAGAAAGAATATTCCTCATAAGCAAACTCCATCTGAGTCTAAGAATCACTTGATATGAATTGTACTCTAATTCATAAAATTATTCCACTTTTTATATAGGTGTATATTTTCATTAGAAAACAAAACACTAATAAAGTGGAGGTGTGATTTTTGAGAAAAATATCTTTTATACTATTGATAATTTTGTTTTTCCCTAATGCATCGATAATTAGAGCTAAGGAGTCCAGGAAAAACCTTGGAATACTGGTAGATATTACAGAAGAAATGCTGTATCTTATTGATAAAGATAAAAACATAATTATAAAAAAATATCCTGTGGCTAGTGGTAAATCTGAAACACCTTCACCTATAGGAACTTGGAAGGTTATTAGTATGGCTTCTTGGAGCGGAGGTTTTGGTACAAGATGGATAGGGCTAAATGTCCCTTGGGGTAAATTTGGAATACATGGTACAAATAAACCTTATACTATAGGAGGGCAGGCTTCTCATGGATGCATAAGAATGCTTAATAATGACGTAGAAGATTTATATAATTATGTTTATTACGGTATGATTGTAGCTGTTTACGACGGTCCGTATGGCCCCTTTGGAAAAGGACTGAGAACATTAACTCCTGGAGTTCGGGGAGCAGATGTGTATGAAATACAGAGAAGGTTAAAAGATGCAGGATACTACTGCGGAAGTATGGATGGTATCTATGGAGAGAGTATGAAAAAATGTGTGATGAAATTTAGAAGGAATAATAATCTTCCTGAGAGTCATAACGTGGATAATAATTTTTATAAGAAACTTAGAATAATATTGATGGATTAATTTGCACAATGAAAACTACTATTACATAGACTTATTATTTGTGATATATTTTGAGCACCATAAATAATTGACTTTTAACTGTATTACAATACTTTTTATATAATAAAAAAAGTAGTCCATTGAATAGACTACTTTTTTATGGAGGCGCCATCCAGATTTGAACTGGAGATGGAGGTTTTGCAGACCTCTGCCTTACCACTTGGCTATAGCGCCATTATTGGAGCGGAAGACGAGATTCGAACTCGCGACGTTCACCTTGGCAAGGTGACGCT
>DAIMMR010000264.1:0-5504 GCA_036720575.1 Clostridium sp. | reverse complement strand
AGTGGGAGATAAAACATAATCGCATAACCACACAATCGAATAAAATGAATAAAGAGTATAAAGATAAATTTCCAAGTTGGTGCAGTAATAATAAAAATACATATGATCTTGTTTTGTCAGATGATAGCGATGGACTATTAGTATCAAATTTCTTAGAATATCAAAATTGGGATTCGACTACATATTTTTATGATTTTAAAATGTTGTATAAAAAAGCCAATTACGAAACTGATAATTCAATAATCGGGTGTGATATTGATTTTGCTGATAAAGATGCACGTTGTTGGGGAAACCACGTAACTGCATTGCAAAAGGAAGAAATTAACCCTAACAGTGCCAATCTTAATAATACTGAAAAAATTACAAGAAATAATTATAGAACCAAATATGCTGGAAGTACAATCGCAATTGTACTGAGTTATTATGACTATGATGTATCTAACCTATCTGAACAAGCAAGAATGCTTATAATGTGTATAGATTCGCATTACTATGGATTCTATAATGGATTTCACGATACACAACGTAAATGGCTTGTTGACGTTTTGGAATATCCAGAATTATATGATATAATACTAAAGTATAAGGAACAGGATTTCATTGATTTAGCAAGAAGTTTAAAGATTAAAATTCCTCGTCAAGGTAAGAAAGATAGGGATGGGAAAATATGGATTAATGAGGGCGGTTATTTAGAAACAGAAATTGATTTACAGGGCATATCGGATATATTGGGTAAGAAGATTGCATTACCAAATTGTAAATTTGAACCATTCTTTGATGAGAATCAAATAAAATTAGTAAGTCTATATGCTGATACAAGTAAACTATTTAAAAGAAGTCAGATTCAACAAAATATATTTTCTTATGCACAAACATTTAAAAATACTTCATCACTTACATATATAGAAAAAATTAAATAAAGGAAAATTTCATCTAAAACTAAAACGGAGGTAAGTATGATTAGGGCGAGAGGGAGTAAAGCCATCCTTAATAAGGCTACTGTAAACAAAGCAAAACGTAATACAGTAAAGTTGCAAGGCAAGGTTGTTGCGACTGGACATATACAAAGACAATCCAAGGAGCAACTAGAACAAAACAAAGAGTATCAGAATATAATGAATTTATTAAAACGTTAAGGACATTTACAGTTTATGTAGGTGTCTTTTTTAATGCAAAAAACACAGGAGGTAATAAATATGAATATAAAAATATACAGTACAGGAATAACAAAAAGTTTATTAAAACATGGTTTTCAAATAATTAATATAGAACCAAATCCGAGGGATATTAAACGTACAATATTTGAATTTGAAGATACACCGAAAATAAGAGAATATCTAAAGAGGGAACATAATATTGTAATTGATTAATACTCTAACAAAAGTATAGTAAAATTATATACTTGTTTAATACACTTGACAGGAAATGGGTAAATATGGTACTATATACATATAGGTAACTATGATAAGTTAATGAAAATTATATACATATTTAGAGTGTACTCTGGAATAAGTTAGTAAAATTATATACTTATAATAGTATAGTAATAGATACTAATAAAGTAATAGATATTAAGTTATTACCACACTCGATTGAGTGTAGGGTTAATTATTTATGCTTTGTAATGTAATAGTTGTCGGTTACATAAATAGTTATAGCAATTTATATTATTGTTGGTAATGTATAATTTTGCTTTTACAAGAAAAAAGAAGAAAGTATTTAAACTGAATCAATAACTAAATATAGGGGGTAATATATAATGAATTATTTTGCTATTGTAAATAATGTATTCAGACATGATTTAGGGAAACAGTACATTAAGGAATTTAATGACAATCATTTATTGTTGCTAGTGTATATACAAAAATTTAAAGGTTATTCTGGTGAAATGAATTTTTGCTTAGGTTGGTTGTTTGATGATTTAAAGATTAATTATAATCTTCAACAAGATTTGATTAATTGTTTTTCTGATTTAGTTAAGTGGAATTTAATTGACTTAATTAATGAAGTAGATAATATTAATCGCAATACTAGGTTACAAGTTGCTATATCTGAATATGATGATAGATTTACACAGGTATTATTTAATGAAGTAGAAAAAATATTTAATCTTGACCTAGATATTAGAACTAAGAAAACGATGTTATTTCTATATACTGATATAGCAAGTTGGATTGATACTAAGGGATATTGCTATACATCTTATCATTATTTTAAGCAAGATTTAAACACTAAATCAGATAATCGAATTAATGACTCATTGAAGTTGTTGAAGGAAAATAAATTAATTGATTATGAAAGTGTAGGAGAAATAATTATTGATGGTAAGGTTACAAAAGGAAATAATATATATGTATTGTGTAATAACAAGGATTATAAAACTAATCTTGCAAGAGGTGTAGCAAATAGAAGAAAACAGTATGAAGAAGGTAAAGCAAAAGTACACAAAGGTGAACAATCAAACTATCAACGAAGTGTTAGACAACGATTAAATAATTTATGGAAAAAATATAATAATAATACTATTGTTTATGATGAGTTGAAGGAACTGGATAAAAAACAAAAGGTATATTATGAATTAATTAAACATGATCCAGATAAATTAGCAGAAACAAATTTTGTTACAATTAACTTTGATGTTAATGTTGAAGTTAAGGAAGAAGATAAAAAAGAAGTTGAAGAAATTATTGATTACGAAACAGGGGAAATTAAAGAGGTTAAAAATGATAGTTGGGGCGAACTTAATCCAATGGAAGATTTTGAATCGTTGGAGGATTTGAAGATTGAAAACCATAAACAAGAGGTTGAGGATGATGATATAAGTTTTTTGTTTACTGATGCAGAATTAGAAAGTGGAATTGATAGACCAGATACAAAAGATAATGCCATAGATGTATTGAAAAAATTTAGCCCAGAGGAAATTGAAAAATTATTCGGATAAAGTGCTTACAGTTGTAAGTGCTTTTTTTTATTGCAATAGTCGACAGTTTAACTACTACTCAAAATTAACCAAAACGGAGGATTGATTGCATGGAAAACATAACTAAAATTAATTGGATAAATAAAACAAAGGTGAATGAAGTTGCAGAAGATACTACACTAGATAAGATGATAATGGAATTAAAAGAAGATAGCAAAAAATATAGAGAAGAAAATAAAATCTTCTATAAAAATATAAATGAACAACTGGCAGAAATAAAAGGATTAGTTAAATACACCCTATCAGAACAAGAGAAACAACGAATTGCATCTATGAGTATAGGGGAATTACTTGTTGAGATGAAGTCATTAATTGATGATGTATCATTGGAAATGAAGGATTTAAGAGGAGCGATTAATCACCTTAAAGAAACGGATAAAAAATCAATAAATAAGAAGGAGCGTGATTAATTATGGCTAAAGGTTTAATGACTACACTCGACCAATTAACAGGTACTAGACGATACTCTATGTTTGTTGTGTGGTATTGTGCCGACAAAGATACTAGGGAATCGTGGGAGGAATTTACTTCTAAGAACAATTATAAAAATATGGATTATAAGTATGCAGAAGAGAATTGGTTACTTGATGAGGGAATCCAAAAAGGGATTAAGTATTATATGAAGTTGCAGCACTCTGAAAAGATGAAAAATATCTATGATAAAATGTATGAACAAGCATTAAATGGTGATGTTCAATCTGCTAAGTATCTAATAGACTTTGCAAAAGATTATTTTGCAGATGATAAAGAAAGTGAACTTGATTCGTTATTGAAAGGGATTGATATAGATGGCGAAGAATACGATGACGAATAAAGATAAGTTACGAATTATATGGAATGATCCAAAACTATTTATAAAGAGTTTTATACAGATAGTGGACAAAAGAGGTAATTTAGTCCCTTTTAAGTTGAATGAGATGCAGGACTATCTATTAAATAATATGGGTAAATATACAAATGTACTCAAGGCAAGACAGCAAGGTATTTCTGTTTTTGCGACATCGTATAGTATATTTTTGGCAGTAACCAAGCCCAATACCACTTGTTTATTGATGAGTTATTCTTTAGATAGTGCAATAGCAATTTTCGAGAAATTAAAACAGATGTACTTCACAATTCCAGATGTGATACGCCCTAAATTAACCAACAATTCAAAGAAGGAGTTAAGGTTAGAAAATGGTTCAAGGATAATTGTTGCTACTTGTGGAACAAAAGACGTAGCAAGAGGATTAACCATAAATGGCATAGCACATTTAAGTGAGGTAGCATTTATGAAGGAAACCGTAAATAAACAATTATTAGCAATTGAACAGGCACTTACACCGAATGGAAAAATTTTATTGGAGAGTACAGCAAATTCTTATAATTATTATAGTGATTTGTGGAATAAGGCAAAAAATGGCGAGAATATGTATAAACCAATATTCTTTAACTGGTATGATAATAAGACAATGTTTGCTGATGATTACATAAATGCAGTACAAATATGGAGAGCAAGAAATAACGGAGATATTTTAACTGTTGCTGAATTAGATGCAGAGGAATTAGATTTACATAGTAAAGGTGCTACCATAGAACAATTAATGTGGCGTAGGTTAAAGATTGCCAATGCAGGTGGTGGAGATAAGGGACTGCAAAACTTTTATCAAGAGTTTCCAAGTACAGATACCCAAGCGTTTATATCAAGTGGTAACAGTGTTTTTGACAGTAAGAAGATTGAGGAAAGATTAAGGTATTTACCTAAACATCTAAATAGGAACGAACTAAAGGACTTGAATGAGGTGTTAAAGCAACATCTTAATAAGTCCTTATTTATTTGGGAAAAACCTAAATCTGATATGAAGTATTATCTAGGTGTTGATAGTGCAGAGGGTGTCGGACAAGATTATTCGGTAGTTGAAGTGTTTTCGGAAGAAGGAATTAATGTGGCTGAATTTAGAAATAATAAAATTTCTCCACATATCTTTGCAGAGGTAGTGTATCAACTAGGACTTTATTACAATTATGGTCAACTTATAGTTGAAAAGGCAAGTGCAGGGCATACAGTTGTTTCTAAGTTAAGGCACGATTACAGGTACAGGAATATGTACATGCACAAGGAATATGACCAACGGGGTAGAGCCAAGAAGAAAGTCGGCTATGTAACTAATTCTAAGACTAAACCTCTGATGATAAATAAATTCAGAGAAATGTTTGAAGAGAATCAAATTGTAATAAATTCCAAGACATTATTGGAAGAAATGAAGGTTTTTAAAATTGAGGGTGACAAAATGGGTGCTATAAGTGGTATGCACGATGATTGTGTAATGAGTGCTTGTATGTGTTTAATGGGAATGTCTAATGGAGTTTGGTATGTATAGTGAGGTGATTAAATTGAATAATACAAGAGTATTATTTAGCACAATTATTGCAACTGTAGGTGTATATGCAACATGGCTATTTGGCACTTGGGATATAGCAATACAAGTTTTAGTTGCATTAATGATTATAGATTATATTACTGGTGTAATAGTGGCTTATATCA
>DAIMMR010000263.1:0-5567 GCA_036720575.1 Clostridium sp. | reverse complement strand
GTATTTTATCAGTTGTTCCATTGACAACATCAATTATAAAATTACATAAAAAACTCCCTACTCATACTGTTCTTACACCAGAAAATTCAGGGGTAAGAAAAACTAGCATAGCGATGTCAGAGCAATTAACAGTAATATCAAAATCACAAATAGTAAAGGAAGAGCCGTTGTTTGAAGTAAGTGACAAACTAATGGAACAAATTAATTACAATCTAATGATACAGTTTAACTTATTACAATGCAGACTACCACAGAGGTGTGCTGTGTAAAATTAAATTAAAGGGGAACGTTATGAAAAAAGTGACAATAATATTAGCAGTATCGGCAATACTATTGGGAATTAATAACATACAACTCGATAGTATTGTCAAAGTAAAAGATGAAAATATAAAAATAATTGAAAATGAAAATGATGGTTTATACGAAGAACTGAAAAATACTAACCAACAAGTTAGAGAATATAAAAATAAAATAGATAAATTAGAACAAGAAAACATAGAATTGAGTAAATACAGATTTTATGATATTCCACTAACATATAAACAGCAAAAATTTATCTTTGATTTAGCTGAAGAAAAAAATCTAAGTTTTGAATTAATTATTTCTATTATAAAAAATGAATCTAATTTTCAAACTGATTTAGTAAGCAAAACATCTGATTATGGAATTATGCAATTAAATTCTAAAAATCATAAATTTTTTGCTAAATTATCAGGATTAGAAACATATGATGTATTTGATTTTTATGATAATGTTACTATGGGTGTAAATTACTTAGTTTATTTAAGAAACAATTTAATTAAACAAGGAATTACAAATCAAGAAGATTTGACGATATATTTACTTAATTCATATAACATGGGTGAGATGGGATTTAAAAATTATGTTAAAAGAACGGGAATGACAACTAGAGTATATAATCAAAAAATAATAGAATATAAAGGTCTATTGGAACAATCATTAAATACATAGATTATATTAAAAATAATACATAAAGGAGTTAGTAGTGGAAGAAATAAAAATGAAAAAATGTATTAAATGTGGCAAAGAAAAAATAGCATCTACTGTTCATTTTTATAAAAAGAGCGATAGTAAAGATGGATTAACAAATGACTGTAAAGAATGTAGAAATAAAAACAATAAAGAAGTTTATAAAATAAAACATCCTCTAAAAATTAAGGAAATTGACGAATATAAAACTTGTTCATGTTGTAATACAACTTATCCAAATACAATAGAATATTTTCATATTGAAACAGATAAAATAGATGGGTTACATGCATTGTGTAAAATATGTAGAAATCAAAATGAAAAAGATAGAAGAAATCAATTAAAAATAGAGAATATTAATATTCCAGATATTTATACTGTGTATGTACATATAAATAAAATTGATAATAAAATATACATAGGTCAAACTAAGCAAGTAAATTTAAATATAAGATGGGCTAATGGCATGGGTTATAATCATAATATAAACTTTAAAAATGCAATCGAAAAATACGGTTGGGATAATTTTGAACACGAAATAGTAGCTAGTGGATTAACTAAAGAAGAAGCTGATAATTTTGAAAAATCACTTATTGAAAAACTAGAAACTACTAATTCAGAAAAGGGATATAATGTACAAACAGGAGGTTGTTATGGTTTTACAATCGGTAACAATAATAATATATGTTCTAAAAAAGTAGTATGTGACGATAAAGTATATAATTCTATAAAAGAATGTGCAGAATATTATGGAATTGAACCATCAACAATGAGTAGTTGGCTTAGGGGTGACAGAAAAATGAGTGACGACTTTACAAAGTTAAATTTACAGTATGAAAATGAATCTTTTAATAAAACTCACAGAACAAACAATCGAAAAATATATTGTGATGGTGTAATATTTAATTCAATAAAAGATTGTGCAAATCATCATAATATTAAAGTTTCAACTATGAAATCGTGGTTAAGTGGCAAAAATAGAATGCCACAAAAATTTAAAGATATGGAATTAAGATATTATATAGGAGAAGATAATATAAATTAAATTAAAAAAGATATTGACAATATGAATAATTTATTATATAATACATATAATAGAATATAAACAATAAATCAGGAGGTAATAAAAATGACAAATATAGAAATTCGTAATCAAAAATTAATAGAAGATTTCGCAAATACAAAAGGAACTGACAATACTAAAGAGAGCTACAGATCAGATTTACGTCAATTTGCAAAGTATGTTCAAAAAGATTTATTAGAAGTGACTATATTTGATGTCACTAATTATTTTAACACAATTAAAAATACAAAATCTAATCAAACATTAAGGAGATATTTGAGTTCATTGAGAGATTTTTATACTCTATACAGTTTAAGTGGTGAATATAAAAATGTTAATCCTACAATAAGAATTGATACAAAGAATTATCCGATTTCTAATGAAAGCAATAGTGAACCTCTTAGCATAGAGGAAACTAAAAAAATAGTAAAATATATAAAAAAAGAAATTAAAAATCCTAAAAGTAGATTTCAACAGTTGTTAGCAATTAGAAATTTAACAATGTTTATACTTCTTATTAATACAGGGATGAGAATAAGCGAATTATTATATTTAGATTTTACAGAGTTAGATGTAGAAAATTGGGAAATACATCTCAAAGCTGAAAAAACAAAAGGTAAAAAAGATAGAGATATTGACTTATTGGATAATGACATAGAATATTTAAAGGCATATTTAGAAATAAGAGATGAACTTTTTAAAGGTAAAAAATGCACATATAAATATAAAAAAGAAGAAAGAAATTTAGTTTTTGGATCACATAATGCTAAACCTTTAACTACTAATCAAATGAACGACATATGGAAAAGATATGGCGAAGCTGTTGGAATTGACGGTTTACACAATCATATAACTCGTAATAGTTTTATAAGTAATTTTTATGAAGCTTCAGGTGGTGATATCGTGCAAACACAGAATCAAATTATACATTCATCGATATCTACTACTAGAAGGTACATTTCTGTTGAAAAGAAAAAGATAAAAGACATAAAACTTAAAACAGCAAATCTATAATTCGACATAATACGACAAGATATATTAATTATAATAAAAATAATTTACTTATAATATAAAAATAAAATAAAAAAGATACATTTCTCTTGACGAATTGTAATACATAATATATACTTTATAAAGATTAAAAGGCAGAAATACGGGTATATATTATAAATATGATATTTTAAAAAGGAGAATGTATATGAAAAGAGAAAAAAGTGAATTATATGACGAACTGCATATCATACTTGGCGAATTTAATAGAACTGGTTTAGTTAAAGAATTAATAAAAAGTAGTTTATTAGATGAATATATCAATAAAATTGTACTGACAAAAACATTGAATTTAAATATTCCATTTAATAGTTTGTCAATATCAGAATTATTCCATATATGTCGTCTAATTAATAATTTCAAGCCAAAAATAAAAGTAGACGAATACTTTACAGATGAAGAAATGACACAAGCAATAGAAAATAAAAATAATATAAAAATAGAATCGGATTCTAAGATGGTAATTGAGAATGTCTTGTATACAAAAAACAACAATGAAGAATCTTGGGTAGCAATTGTCACTTATAAACAAATTTACGAGTGGATGAAAACTGGTAAATTAATTTATAATATGCAAACCCAAAGACAAGGTGTACTTAAAAAAATTAGAAACAATATGATTATAATTCCTTATATCAACGAAAAAGCAGTTGATGAAATTGCTGAAATGATGTTAAAAAATGAATTTTATTCCAATATGATTTCTATTAATGTAACCCCAGACTTCAATTATAAATTAGAGTATAATTCAATAGAAAAAACTTTAATTATAGATACAAATATATTTAATAATGTCGCTGTCACTGATGGGTATCATAGATGCTCAGGTGTTGTAAAAGCATTAGAAATTAATCCAAATCTTGAAGGTGAATTATATTTAAAAATAACAAATATGAGTATAGAGAAAGCTCAAAAATTTATTAGACAAGAGTCTAAAACAAATATTCAAGATAGAGACGCATTAGAAAAGTATAATCCTGACAATAAGATTACTACTTTTATAAATGACATTAACAATATGAAAACTGCAAATAAAAACGCTTTATATCGCAAAATAGACATGGAAGTTAACACCCCTGACACTTGGATAATGTTTGAAAACTTCAAAGAAGGTTTGGTAATGTCGGGATTTATAGATGATATTAATAATACAAATTCGCAAAAAGAACTTAAAAATATGGAAAGTTTTATAGTAGATTTCTTTTATAACTTTTATCAAATTGCTAAAGATAACAATGTACAAATAGAGAGAGATGAAAATGATTTAGATAAAGAATATTTAAGTGATCCTACATTTATTATGGGATTATTGATAACTTGTCGCAAATATTTTAAAAATAATGACATAGATATAACTGCTATTGAGAATTTTATCATTAAATTTAAGCATACAGAAGTTAAATACACTTATGACTATCCACTTAAACAAAAAGACAAAAAAGCGATGACTAGTAAATTTAGAAGATTGTTGGAGGGATAATTATGTATTCAGTAAACAAAGAAAAGAAATATGAGTATTTAAAAAGTATTAAACAAAAAAATGAACCAAAAACGTTTGAGTTATATTCTAAATTAATTGATAAGTTAGATGAATTTGAAGATTATAAAGGAATTCAAGCTACAAATATGACTAAATTAGATTTTATGGAGTTTTTAACTTCATTAAGTTCATCAAGTTTGAGTGTATTATACACGTATAAAAGTGCGATTAATAGTTATTTGATGTTTGCAACAGATAAACAAAACTTTACAATAGGTTTATTGGAATTAGATAAAATTACACAAGATGATTTATTAGAATGTATTAATGAAAAAGCTGAATTAATGCAGTTTATAACCGAACAAGAATATTATGAGATTATAACCAAAGTAGATGAGAAAACTGGCGAGAGCGTTGGTAATTATCAAGACAAATTAGTAATAATTCTTTTATGGAAAAAAATTAAAGGTAAAAAACAATTTGGTGATTTATTAGATTTAAAAGTATCAGATGTAGATTTTCAGAATAAAACTATAAACTCAAAAGGTAGAATAATACAATTATCAGACATTGAATTTGATATTGTAGAAAAAGCTATTATGGAAAGACAATATGTTAGAAGTACAATGGATAAAAAAGGAAATATCAATGAAGCAAATGTTGATTATTTAGATGGTGACTATTTAATAAGAGCCACAGCAGGATCGACCAATATGGAAGTTGATAATAATCAATGTACTTATGGCACTTTTGCAAATCGTATGAGTAAATATTATAATATAGTTTTACAAAGAAGTGGATTAACCAATCAAAGAATTTATAAGAGTAGTGTTTATTATTATATGTTATTAGACTATAAAAGAGAATTGACATTAAGTGAATTAACCGATTATTTAAAAGAACGTGGTGAAAAAGTTTCATTGTCCAACATGTATAGAGAACAAGAAATTATGTTTAAGAAAATGAAGGATCAAGGGGTAATTT
>DAIMMR010000262.1:0-5589 GCA_036720575.1 Clostridium sp. | reverse complement strand
TAGATATTGAACCTCAAAGTGTTATAACTAAGGACAATGTAAAGATATCTATTGACAATGTTATTTTTTACAAGATATTAAATGCTAAGGATGCTATATATAATATAGAGGATTACAAAGCAGGTATAGTTTTTTCAACTATAACCAATATGAGAAATATTGTGGGAGATATGAGCTTAGATGAAGTCCTATCAGGAAGAGATATAATAAATGGAAAGCTTTTAAAAGTAGTAGATGAGATAACAGATGCCTATGGCATAAAAATATTGTCTGTGGAAATTAAAAATATTATTCCTCCAGCTGAAATTCAACAGGCTATGGAAAAACAAATGAGAGCAGAACGTGATAAAAGAGCTGTTATACTTCAAGCAGAAGGTCAAAAACAAGGCGATATAGCAAGAGCTGAGGGTGGGAAACAAGCCAAGATACTTCAAGCTGAAGCTGAAAAGGAAGCAAATATAAGAAGGGCTGAAGGCTTAAGACAATCTCAAATGTTAGAAGCAGAAGGTAAAGCAAAGGCAATAGAATCTGTAGCAGAAGCACAGTCCAAGGCAATTCACCTTGTTAATAGGGCTATAATTGATTCAGGTACAGATGAAAAGGTAATAGCACTTAAACAAGTAGAAGCGTTGAAGGAAATGGCTAAAAATCCAGCAAATAAATTGATATTGCCAAATGAAGCCGTGTCTTCTCTTGGAAATATGGCAGCAATAGCAGATATGCTTCAAAAGAAGTAATCCTTGTAGGCGTTACAGCTTAAAATTTGACCTATTCTCCGGATATTCTTACAACCTTCAGCTCGTAAAATATTTTGATAAGTCTAAGTAAAAAATTCTAAAAAAGCTAAGAACTTTTGAAAACTCGTACCTCAAACAATTCAAAAGTCCTAAGTTTTTACGAATTTTTTCTAAGACTTATTTGCAAAATATTTGAAAGAGCTTCATTATTGTAAGAATATCTCTGCGAATAGGTTCAAATTTAAGATGAGAATCCTTATAGGCTTTCTAATTGAAATTTGTCATTATATTTTATGTATAAGTTTAAACTTCAATTGGAAATCCTATATAGATATCTGAACTCAAAAGCAGTTGGTAACTTTAGTTAAAGGTTAAAAATTTGTAGTTTGAGAGATTATATACTTTCAACTTGAAATTGATAATTGAAATATGGGGGAAATTCATGTGAAAAAGGTTTTAATAGTAGAAGATGAAGCTTCTATTAGAGGATTTTTAAAAATAAATTTTAAAAGAAACAAGTTTATAGTGATAGAAGCAAGTTCAGGAGAAAGAGCTTTAGAAAAGGCAAAAGTTGAAAATCCAATAGTTACAATATTAGATGTAATGCTCCCTGGAATGGATGGATTTAAGACTTGTGAAATACTTAGAAGAGAATTCCCTAAGATGGGTATAATAATGCTTACAGCCAGAAGTCAGGATATGGATAAGATAATGGGTTTTGGATTTGGAGCAGATGACTATGTAATAAAACCTTTTAATCCCCAAGAGTTAATAGCTAGAGTAAATGCACTTTTGAGGAGAATAGGAATACAAAGTGATAGTAAAAATGAAGTGCTTGTATCGGGTGAATTTAAAATAGACGAAGGAGCCATGAAAGTCTATAGAAGTGAACAGGAATTAGAACTTACCCCAAAAGAATATATGTTGATGAAAATATTTATAGAAAATCAAGGAAAAGCTTTAAATAGGAATGAACTTTTAAATCTTGTCTGGGGGTATAGTTATCCTGGAGATGCAAAAATAGTTGATGTAAATATTAGAAGGCTTAGAGAGAAAATAGAAGAAAATTCTTCAAAACCAAAGTATATTGAGACTGTTTGGGGAGTAGGGTATAGATGGAGAAAAGAATAATATGTTAAATGGAATAAAGGAAAGAATGATAGGAAGCTATTTATTTATAATAATTTTTACTGTAGTGATAATTGAATCTTTTTTAATAATCTCCATTAGCAGATACTATTATAAAAATATGGAGAATATGGTTTCTAACCAAATAAAAGTTTCTGTAGATTTTTATAATAGCTATCTAGCTTCTTCTAGTTTAAAAAAAAATATAAGTGACAATGCAGATATATTTTGGAAAAATACTTCTGCAGAAGTTCAAGTAGTAGATGTTTCAGGAAGAATGCTTATGGATTCTATAGGAAATTTCATACCTGGTAAAGTGAAGGGGGAAGATATAAAAAATGCTTTAAATGGAGATTTAGGCATTTCTATAGAAACAGATAAAAAAACTAGTGAAAAGGTGCTGTATGTATCTAAAGCTTTAAAATCCAATGGAAAAGTTGAAGGAGTACTTAGATTTGCTACTTCTCTTTCAGAAGTGGACACGATAATAAAAAAAATATCTTTTATGCTCATATTTATAGGAATTGCAGTAATAATAATGGCAGGAATTATAAGTGTGTTCATTTCAAATAGCATAACAAGACCGTTAAGAGAAGTCACAGCTATGGCAAGAAAAATGGCTAATGGAAGATTTAATGAGAGAATTGAAAAGAAAAGAGATGATGAGATAGGGGAACTATTTGATGCACTAAATTTTATGGCAGATGAAATATTAAAAAATGAGAAGCTAAAGAATGAATTTGTAGCCTCTGTATCCCATGAACTCAGAACCCCACTTACATCTATAAAGGGATGGGCTTCTACTATGAGAACTGGAGATTTCAGTGATAGGGAAGAATTAGAAACTGGACTTGAGATAATAGAAAATGAAAGTGATAGGCTAACTAAAATGGTAGAAGAACTTTTAGATTTTTCCAAATTTGTATCTGGTAAAATCACACTAAAAAAAGATTATGTAGATATAAAAAATACTATAGAATATATAAAAAAACAGTTTTCTCTAAGGGCATGGCGACAAAATATAAACTTTTCTGTAAAAGTTCAGGATAATATGTCTTTGGTTTTACTGGATGAAAATAGAATTAAACAGGTGCTTAACAATTTGCTGGACAATGCTTTTAAATTTACACAAGAAGGAGGAAGGGTAACTTTAAAGGCTTTCATAAGAGATGAAAACTTAATTGTGATAGTAGGTGATACTGGAATCGGGATACCTGAAGATGAACTTCCAAAAGTCACTGAGAAGTTTTTTAAAGGCAAAAGTGACAAGTGCAGCAATGGAATAGGATTATCAATATGCAAAGAAATAGTTTTACTTCATGGAGGAAAAATTGAGATAACAAGTGAATTGGTTAAGGGAACTGAAATAACTTTGACCATTCCAGTAGAAGACAACTAGAATTTTAGGAAAGGTGATATTTTTGAAAAAGCTTACTGCACTTATTGGTATTTTAGTTGTATGTATAGTATTTGTAGTGTATAAAAATATAAATTCTTCTCTTAATCCCAATATTATTCCCGTAAAGAATATAAATTTACCTATTGCGGGAACATGGACTTTAGATAGATATGTATTTACAGGGGACTCTTCTATTTCTGAGGACAAGGCTAAAATTATGCTAGGTGAAAAGGCTGAATTCAGTAATAAGGGAGTATACTTTGATAATTTGATATGTAAAAATCCTAGTTTTAAAGTAAAAGTTTTAGATAGTCAGAATTATTTTCAAAGTAATTTTAAAATTGATCCTTCTTCCATAGGGATAAATGAAAAGTACATAAAAGTAGTTACTGTGTCTTCTGAAGATAATTTTTTTGATGAATTCATTCAGATAAATAAAAACGTAATGTTAAAGTTTACAGATGGAATAATATTTTTTTTTGTTAAGGATGGCACACAAATAAACAATTCTGAATTTAAAAATATAGATAAAAATAACTCTAAGCTTATAATTCCAAAGAGTCAAAAAGAAACGAATTCTAAATCTGGATTGCTTTTAGGACTTAAATGTATTGATGAGTTGGGACTAGGGTGTAATTATAGAACTTTGTGGATAAGTTCCTCATATGGGAAGATTATGCCTATTGTTAATATAAAAGATTTAGTAGTTCCAAGGAAAAGTGGATTTTGGAAGGTTGGAGTAAAAAAAGTATGGGAAAAAGGTGTGAAAAAGGATATTGTTTGGGGCGAAACCCTTGGAAACAACAAAACTTCAAGAATTAAGTACCGTAATATTTCTGGGATTAGCAGCGAAATATTATTTGTAGGTGAAGAATATATTTCTATGGATGACAGAAAAGTTTATAATGATGATGATGGTGACCAAAGATTTGAAAGTGGAGATTTTAGTGTACTTCCTCTAGATAATTTCAATGGAAATAAGATGGATTTTTCTAAAGCTTTTGGGGATGATGCAGGGAGTAGATTAAAATATAGTGCAGATTTATATTTAAAAAAGATGAACTTAAGTAAAAATAAAATAGATGAAAATAAGCTGCAAACTAATTGGTCTGTAGATAGGAGAAGCGGTAGATGGATGCTAAGAGGAAGAATTCCTTATGGTGATTTTGATGTGATGTATGCAGCTCCTACAATTTTAACTGATTATGATGATTTATATCCATCATTTGATGTAATAAAAAAAGAGATACCAGATGCAGTAGATGCATATACTTCTCCAAATAGGGACTTTATAGTTGTTTTAACTGAAACTAAGTTAAAAATCTATTCTTTAAATAATAAAAAAATAGGCAAACTAGACAGGGAGTTTGACTTAAAAAATGGAGAAACAGCAGTTATGTCGCAATGGTCATTAGGAAATTATGTAGATGAATGGAATAAATTAATTAAGAATATGAAGAAAAATTAATAGTACAGGTGTGTGATTATTATGAGTATAAGGTTTATATATGGAAGGGCAGGAAGCGGGAAAAGTTATTATTGCCTTCAGAGCATAAAAAAGAGAATAGAAGAAAATGAAAATAGAAATAGAAATCTCATACTTTTGGTACCTGAACAATTTTCTTTTCAAGCAGAAAAAAATTTATTAAAATCAGTAGGACAAAAAGGAATGCTAAAAGCTCAGGTATTGAGTTTTAAGAGAGCTGCAGAAAGAGTATTTGGTGAAGTAGGTGGTGGTACAAGAAAACATGTAAATGATTCAGGAAAAGCTATACTCCTCTATGAAATAATAGAAAGAAATAAAAAGAAATTAAAAGTATTTGGGAAATCTACTAAAAAACAAGGCTTTGTAAATATGATTTCAGATATGATAACTGAATTAAAAAAATATAACATATCCCTTAAACTCTTACAGGATAGCCTAGATAAAATAGAAAATATAAATCTAAAAAACAAGTTAGAAGATATAATAATAATTTACTCGGAGTTTCAGGAGAGGCTTCATAAGAATTATATAGATTCTGAGGATATACTATCCCTGCTATATGAAAAACTTGATAGATCTAATTTCTTTAACAATGCGGAAGTATGGATTGATGAATTTTATAGTTTTACGCCCCAGGAATATAAAGTGCTGGAAAAGATTATATGTAAATCATACAGAACAAATATAACCTTATGTACAGATATTTTAAGTGAGAATTCTTCTCTTGAAAGTATGGACTTATTTTTACCTACCCAAATTACCGAAAAAAAACTTTTAGAAATAACTAAAAATAATAATATAGCCTATGACAAACCAATAGCATTAAAATGCAATTCTTA
>DAIMMR010000261.1:0-5611 GCA_036720575.1 Clostridium sp. | reverse complement strand
TATTTTAGTAAAAATTATAGAAAAGGGAGAGATACACTTGAAAGAAATTCATTATAACAGTACTAGGGGATTAAATGGAAACTATACTGCATCTCAAGCTATACTAAAAGGAATATCAGAAGATGGTGGATTGTTTGTTCCAGACAGCATACCTTCTGTAAATGAAGAAGAATTACAAAAATTTAAAAATATGACTTATAAGGAATTAGCTTTATGCATAATTGGAAAGTTTTTCACTGATTTTACTGAAGATGAGTTGAAGAAGTGCATAGACCTAGCTTATGACAATAAATTTGAATCAGATGAAATAGTACCTGTAAAGAAAGTTGGGGATGTGTTTTATTTAGAGTTGTTTCATGGACCAACTTTAGCTTTTAAAGACATGGCATTGTGTCTTCTACCACATCTAATGCAGACTGCTGCAAAAAAACAAAATTTACATAAAAAGATAGTTATACTTACAGCAACTTCTGGAGATACAGGAAAGGCAGCACTAGAGGGCTTTGCAGATGTAGAGAATACAAGAATAGTAGTGTTTTTCCCTGAAAAAGGGGTAAGCGATATACAAAAAAGACAGATGGTTACCCAGGTAGGCAAAAATACTAAAGTTATAGGAATAAAGGGAAATTTTGATGATGCCCAGACTGAAGTTAAGAAAATTTTTAATGATGAAGAATTAAAAAAAGAATTGGATGAAAAGTCTTATATGTTTTCTTCTGCTAATTCCATAAACATAGGAAGACTTATACCTCAAGTAGTATATTATTTTCATGGATATATGGAACTTTTAAGGAAGGGGCAAATAGAATTAGGAGAAAAGATAAATTTTGTAGTTCCTACAGGTAATTTTGGAAATATACTTGCAGCCTATTATGCAAAAAAGATGGGACTGCCTATAAATAAGCTTTTATGTGCTTCAAATGACAATAAAGTATTATATGACTTTTTAAAAAGTGGAATTTATGATGCTGAGAGAGAATTTATAGTAACTATATCTCCTTCTATGGATATACTCATATCCAGTAATCTTGAAAGATTCATATATGATATAAGTGGAAAGAATTCTTCAGTTGTGCAGGGATTAATGAAAGATTTAAATAAAAATAGGAAGTATAGTGTAAGTGAAAATATGAAAGAAGAATTAAAACCATTTTATGGCGGATTTGCAACCGAAGGGGAAACACTTCACTCCATAAGTGATGTGTTCAAAAGTTACCATTACCTAATGGACACACATACTTCAGTGGCTTATTCTGTGTATAGAAAGTATTTGCAGGATACAGGAGATGACACAAAAACCATTATTGTTTCTACTGCAAGTCCTTTTAAATTTACAAAATCCGTAATGAGTGCTTTAGACGATAAATATAAGAATCAAAAAGACTTTGACCTTATAGAAGTAATGAGCAAAACTTCTTCTCTCGAAGTACCTAAGCCTATAGAGAAACTAATGAAAAGTAAGGTTATTCACAGCACTGTATGCGAAAAACAACAGATGAAAGATGAGATTAAAAAATTCTTATTATAATTAAATGTAAATTCCCCCTTCTTTACAAAAAAATAATTTACATATAATAACATAAAATATATATGAATATGGGTATAATAGTAAGTCGAATATTGAAAACTAAGGGTATAAATATTCGATATATAATGTATGAAAATGCTAGGATGTATTTATAAACAGTAGTATAATATAAAAGTACAAGGTAGTTGAAAATTAGTGTAAAATTATTTTTCGTAGAGAAACTAACAAAATAGCATGAGCAGTTTATATCAATTTATAATAGTATAGTATTAGGAATTGTTGTATATATTCATGAGAAAAAATTTTCTTGTGAATATATGCTTTTATAGACACAATTATAGAAAGTATTTTTAGCTTAAATATGTATTTTTAATAGGGGAGAGTTTTATGTTGACGTCATTATCAGATGAATATAATCAACTTAAAAATGAGTATGAAGGTTATCAAAAGATGGCTGAAGGAATTATACAAAAACAAAGTATAAAGATTATAGAGTTAGATAAAAAACTGGATATGTTGTCTTTGATGGTTGAGATAAGTCAGTATATAAACAAACGAATAGGTAGAGGAGAAATAGTTTCTATAATAAATGATATAATGATAGGCATTCTAGGGGTAACTTATTCAAGCGTATATCTTTTAGAAAATAGAAAACTTCAATTAAAATCTACAAATTTGCCTAATACAAAGCATCATTTTAGTATTAACGATTACAATGAAGGAAAGATAAGTAAACTAAATGCTAGTATAGTAAATCGTATTGATAATATATATATATGTGATAATATTCAAATTCACTCTTCCATACTCATGCCTATATATTTAAAAAATAATCTCTTAGGTGTTATTGTAGTTGAGCACCATATATATAACTATTTAAATAACGAACATGTAAAGTTATTGACTGCACTTACCAATCAAATAGCTATATGTATAGAGAATAATAAACTTTATAACAAAATAAAACAAAATTCTCAAAAGGATTTTTTAACAGGGCTATTTAACAGAAATTATTTTTTCTCGGTGATAAAAGAAAAAGTAAAAAACTGTGGCAAAGGCTTTGCTATTGTAATGATTGACATTGACGATTTTAAAAGTTTTAATGATAGATTTGGACATCAATATGGAGATAGGGTGCTGAGAAAAGTAAGTGATATAATAAAAGATAGTATAAGAAAAGAGGATGTGGCAGCTAGATATGGAGGAGAAGAAATTATAATATATATGTATAATGTTACAGATTCCATGTCTGTATATGAGAGAATGATAAATATAGGAGATCTTATAAAAAAGAAAGCTGTAGAGTACAATGAAGTCTCGTCTCATGTAACAGTTTCAATGGGTATAGCAGTATGTACAAATAAGGATAAAGATGTTGAAAGTACAATAAGAAGGGCTGATATGAACTTGTACAGAGCAAAAAATTCTGGAAAGAATAAAGTAGTTTATTAAATAAACAGAGTTCTTGGTATCAGATGGAGTTTTAAACTCCATTTGATACGTATTAAACAGGCTTTAGCACTTAGAAGGCGTTATCCTTTAGGGAAAATCCTCAATGAATTTTAGTAAGGTGATAGATATGAATACAAATTGGACAGAATCTCAAAGAGAAGCTATTTTTACCCCAAAATGTAATTTACTAGTATCAGCAGGTGCAGGAACTGGTAAGACAGCAGTGCTAGTGGAGAGAATAATACAGGAAATAACAAGTATTGATGAAGATGTGGATATAGATAAATTATTAGTTGTTACCTTTACAAATGCAGCAGCTTCTGAAATGAAAGAGAGAATAGCAGAGGCAATTTCTAAACTGTTAGAATCAAATTATGGATCAAAAAATCTTCAAAAACAGCTGACACTCTTAAATCAGGCTAATATAATTACAATACATGCTTTTTGCCTTAAGGTTATAAAAAATAATTTTCATTTAATAGATTTAGATCCTAATTTTAGAATATGCGATAGTACAGAAGCAGTTCTTTTAAAACAGGATGTGCTTGAAGAACTTTTCGATGAGAAATATGATATGGAAAATACAGAATTTTTAAAACTTGTAGACGGTTTTAAAAGTAAAAATGATATTAAACTTAAAGATATGGTACTTTCCCTCTATGAATTTTCAAAAAGTAATCCCTGGCCTGAAAAATGGCTAAGAGAAGCAGTAGAAAATTTTAATGTAGAGGAAAATTTTGATTTTGGAAATACCTCCTGGGCACAAATGATTATTCACAGCATAAAGGTAGAGGTTAAGGGATGCAAAGATAGAATAGAAAAAGAGCTTACTATAATCCAAAGCGTAGAAGGACTTGAGCATTATGCAGATACTTTTAAAAAAGATTATGAAAATATAAAGGAATTATCGCTTTTAAATTCTTGGGAAGAACTAAAAGAAAAGTTTTTACAATTGAGTTTTGACAAGCTTTCTACTAAAAGAGTAAAAGATGAAGTTAAAGAAGTGAAGGAAAGGGCTAAGAATGTAAGAGATGAAGTTAAAAAGAAGTTAAATAGTATAAAAGAAGATATATTTTCAGGTTCCGATAATATATATAAAAATATGCAGGAAGTATATCCTATGATGAAGTGCCTGGCTTCTCTTGTAATAGAGTTTGATAAAAATTACAGCTTAAAAAAAAGGGAAAGAGGAATACTGGATTTTAGTGATATAGAACACTTTTGTCTTGAAATATTAACAGATAGAGATGAAGAGGGAAATGTAGTTCCTTCAGAGGCAGCTTTAGAATATAGGAGATATTTTGAGGAAATATTTATAGATGAATATCAGGATAGCAATGAAGTTCAAGAAGTTATAATGAATATGATAAGTAGAAAATCAAAAGACTCAAATTTGTTTATGGTAGGAGATGTAAAGCAGAGTATATACAGATTTAGGCAATCTAAACCTGAACTTTTTTTGCAGAAATATAATAGTTATTCTGAAAAAAAGACAGCTGAAAACAGAAAAATAAAGTTATCTGAGAATTTTAGAAGTAGAAAAGAAATAATAGAAGGTACTAATTATTTATTTAAACAAATAATGTGTAGAGAAGTAGGAGAATTAGATTATACGGATGAGGAATGCTTAAAAAGTTCAGCAGATTATGAAAACTCATCTGGAAACTGTGGTGGAGATATAGAGCTTAATATAATAGATAAAAAAGAAGAAAGTGAAGAAATTCAAGAAAATGAAGAAATTTTAGATAATGTTCAGGTAGAAGCACGGCTTGTAGCAGAAAAAATAAGTGAGCTCATAAATGGTAAAACAGGAGTAGAGCCACTAAAAGTATATGACAAAAATACGAAATCCTATAGGAATGTAATGTATAAAGACATAGTAATATTAATGCGTGCCACGCAAAATTGGGTTCCTACTTTTGTAGAAGAACTTAATAGTTTAGATATACCTGTATTTGCAGATATATCTGCCGGATATTTTGAGAATATAGAAGTAAAGACAATAATATCAGTACTTGAAATAATAGATAACCCACTTCAGGATATTCCACTTGTAGCTGTGCTCAGGTCTCCTATAGAATCATTCTCTCCAGAGGAACTTATAGATTTGAGAATGGTAGATAGAAAAATGCATTTTTATGACATATTAAAGATAATTTCGGAAAATGACTCTGAATCAGATAGATCATTAAAGCATGTAGGAAATAGCTTGAAATATAAAGTAAGTGAATTCTTGAAAAGACTTAACAACTGGAGAAAAAAGGTAAAGTATATGCCAATAGATGAATTTATATGGCACCTTTATACTGAAACGGGCTATTACGGTTTTATAGGGGCTATGCCTGGGGGAGTTCAGAGGCAGGCAAACCTAAGGATGTTATTTGAAAGAGCAAAACAGTATGAAAAGAGCAG
The DNA here is from genome assembly GCA_036720575.1 of Clostridium sp. GTDB lineage: Bacteria > Bacillota > Clostridia > Clostridiales > Clostridiaceae > Clostridium_B. Next base: position 219 of record DAIMMR010000261.1, on the reverse strand, counting down.
TTACAAAGGACTTTTTAATTTTATAAATTTTATGAACAAACTTAAAAATAGCAGTGGGGATTTAGGAAGTGCAAAAATACTAGGAGAAAATGAAAATGTAGTCAGGATAATGAGCGTTCACAAAAGCAAAGGGCTTGAATTTCCTGTAGTAATACTTTCAGGTACGGGAAAAAAGTTTAATTTGATGGATATGAATAAAGGGGTACTTTTTCATGAAAA
>DAIMMR010000010.1:0-32039 GCA_036720575.1 Clostridium sp. | reverse complement strand
AAAAAGAAGTAGAAGCTGGAAGATTTAGAAAGGATCTATATTATAGGCTAAATGTACTGCCTTTATATTTGCCTCCACTTAAAGAAAGAAAAGGAGACATACCTCTTATTATTGAATATTTTATTAAAACTATATCAAAAAAGTTAAATAAAAAAGAACCAGGTATACCAGAAGAATATTTACAAAAAATGATTAACTACAGTTGGCCTGGAAACATAAGGGAGTTAGAAAATGTAGTGGAGTTAATTATAAATACTGAATCTGTACCTGCAGGTTATTTTTCACAAGAAAGTTGTAATAATGAAGTACTTGTGAATATTAACGAAGACTGCTTAAAATTGGATTATGTGGAAAGGGAACATTTAGTAAAGGTGTTGAAAAAGTTTAAGGGAAATATAACTCATTCCGCAGCAGCACTTGGAATAAGGAGAAATACTTTATACAGCAAGATTAAAAAATATAAAATAGAAATGTAAAAGAAATATAGGGTTATAAAGCAAAAAATAAACTTATACTCCGAATATTTTTACAACCTTCAGCCCGGTTAAATATTTTGATAAGTCCTAGTGAAAAATATTTAAATGGGCTTCATCATTGTAAAATATTTCTGCGTATAAGTTTATTTTCGATATAGAAGATCTATATAACTTTTACTTAATTTTATAATATATTATTACAAAATTAATATATATTGTTAAGGGTAATATTATCTTTACTAAAACTTTTGGTAAAGTTGGAAGCTTTGAAAATGGGTATGAGTTTGATGCTCTCTTTATTGATGACAGCAGTTTAGCTATATTTAGACAATTGTCAAAGGTATTTACTACTTCTGTTTGAATAGAGTAATATATATAGTATATATTCAACTTTCGCACATATGAGATTTTGACTTAATATAAAAATATTGCGAAGCAACTTTTTTAGTTAATAGTTAAGAGTGAAGAATTAATAGTTAATGTGGATTTTTTTCCGTTACACTACAAAAAATCTTTAATTAAATTTTTGAAAGCTCGTTTTGCTAAAGCAAAACATTACTAAGCACTCACTTATATAAATTAAAAGATTTTTTGCGACAGCTAAAAATCATCCTTCACTATTAATTTTTCATTATTAATTCTTAACTTGCGAAGCCTTTGCTTCGCAAAGTTTTTAAACTACAGGAATAAGATCATAATAGGGCATTTTAATAGATTGGAGAAGTAAGTAGATGAATGAATTGACAAATAAAATCCATGCTGCTATGGGCAGGATAAAAGCAGAACTTGTGCTGAAAGATGCTTTTATAATAAATGTATTTACTCAGACTGTTGAAAAAAAAGATATTGCAATAAATGATGGGATAATTGTAGGAATAGGTAAATATGAGGGAAACCATGAAATTAATTGTAGTGGTTTTTTTGTAGCACCAGGGTTTATAGATTCTCACGTTCATATAGAATCTTCTATGGTAACTCCGGAAATATTTTCTGATTTAGTTATTAAAAAAGGTGTTACTACAATTATTGCAGATCCCCACGAGATAGCAAATGTTTTAGGGGAAAAAGGTATAGAATTTATGCTGGAAAACAGTAAAAAAGGTGATGTAGATATATTTTTTATGCTTCCGTCTTGTGTTCCAGCAGTAGATTTTGAAGATAATGGTGCAGTACTTGAAGCAGATAATTTAGAAAAGTTTATTGAAGATCCTCAAGTTTTAGGACTTGGAGAAGTAATGGATGTTAATGCAGTTACTTCGGGAAATAAAAAGATGCTGGAAAAAATTTTAATGGTAAACAAGTATGGAAAAACCATAGATGGACATTGTCCTAAAATTAATGATAAAGAACTTAATGCTTATTTATGTGCCAACATTAGAACAGATCATGAATGTACCAATTATGAAGAAACTTTAAAAAAAGTGAGAAATGGAATGTATGTAATGCTTAGGGAAGGATCTGCAGCTAGAGATTTGAAAAAATTATTACCTGCAGTAAATGACAAAAATTATAGTAGATTTTTGTTTTGTACTGATGACAGACATATTGAGGATTTAGTAGATGAGGGGAGTATAGATAATTGTATACGAACTGCCATAGATGAAGGATTAGATGCTATAAAAGCGTATACTATAGCATCCTTTAATGCAGCTAATTGTTATAACTTAAGAGATAGAGGTGCTATTTCACCTGGTATGAAGGCTGATTTGGTAATATTTGAAGATATGAAAAAATTGAAAATTAAAAATGTGATTAAGAATGGTAAGATATATAAAAGTGATCATATGTTTAAAGATGTTTTTGCTAAGCCCTCAGTAAATGTAGATTATATAAAAGAAGACTTATTTAAGATTAAGGCTAAAGGTAACTTTGTAAATGTAATAAAGGTGCAGCCGGGAGAACTAGTGACTAAAAAAGAAAAGAGAAAAGTTAAAATAAATGAAGGATTAGTTGAATGTGTTGAAAGTAAGGAAGAAGTTGTAAATAAAGTAGCTGTAATAGAAAGACACAAAAACAGTGGAAAACATTCTGTTGGGTTCATAGAAGGACTAGGACTCAAAAAAGCTGCTATAGCCCAGACAATTGCCCATGATTCTCATAATATAATTGTATTAGGTGACAATGATAAAGATATGGAGATAGCAGTGAATAACATTATATACAATAATGGAGGTATAGTATTTGTATCTGATGGTAAATTGCTAGAAAATTTAAAGTTACCAATAGGTGGACTTATGACATCTGAGGATCCATCTTTTGTAGTAGATAAAATTACAAAATTAAATTCATTAGCAGTAAAATTTGGAATTAAAAAAGAAGTTGATCCATTTCTAACACTTGGGTTTATGGCACTTCCCGTAATTCCAGAGATAAAAATAACTTCAAGGGGATTATTTGATTACTCTAAATTTAGTTTTATAGATTTATTTACAGATATTTAAATATAAGATATGGAATTCCTATACAGATTTTGCGTAAAATTTAAACTAAGAGTATAATTTTATATAAAATTACAGTTGTTATTAGAAAGAGGTTAATAATATGACAAAAGTTTCTGATGATGATTTTAGCGGGATTCCCTCATTTGAAAAAGTAAATAAATCTACGTTGAAATTGATGCAGGCAAAAGCTTTTAAGATAAAACTTACTAAAGGTGAAGAATTGTTCTGCGAAAAAGACAAAGTGGATAAAATTTATATTGTTTTAAGTGGAAAAGTAACTATGTATAAGATATCAGAAGATGGACAAAAAAGGGTTGTATATATTTTAGGCAGAGGAGAATTTATAAATGAAGTTATTTTTGACAATTTACCTGCATCCATAAGTTGTGAAGCTTTTGAAGATAGTTATATATTGTATTTTTTTAGAAATGATTTGTTAAAAATAATGGCAGGGGATTTTGAATTTACTCATATTATAATTAATTCTATGGCTAAAAAAATAAGAAGACTCTACAGGCAATTGAAAAACACCGTACCTATAAAAATGGACAAAAAACTTGCAGCAAAACTCTGGAAACTATCCAGGGATTATGGAGTGGAAACGAAAGAAGGTACAGTTATTGACTTGAATATAAGCATAACATATTTAGCTGACATGCTTGGTAGTACGAGGGAGACTATTTCACGCTGCATGAACAATTTTGAAAAAAAAGGTATGATAAAATTTCATCATAAAAAGATAATAGTTATAGATCCCAGGGTGCTGTCAATGTATTTCAGGGGAGTTTAGTGGAAGGCTGTATTTGCAGAAAATAATGCAAATGCAGTTTTTTATTTTTTGACCATAATGTGATTTGCATCACGTTAAATTTTTTATATTTATGATATGTTAAATATATAACAACGATGATTACATGCTGTTAGGTTTACAAAAATTCTAAGGAGGGAATTGACGAATGGGATTTCAAATTAGTAATGTGGAATTTGATAATTTTTTAAAAAAGCTGCAAAAAGAGTACAAAATCTATGCTCCGGTGAAATTAAAAGGTAAGGGAAGATTTTCGGATACAGATGTAGTTAGGTATGCAGAGATAAATACTATTGAAGAAATAATATTTGATGAAAAATCAAACTTTTCACCAAAAGAAGTGATGTTTCCTATAACTAAAACCTTGTTTTATTTTACAGAAGATTCTGTAATGGAACCAAAAGTGGATGACAAAAAAATATTGATATTTTTAAGAAGCTGTGACATCAATGCTGTAAGGAGAGTTGATGAAATTTATTTGAGAAATGGTGTAGAAGATCCTTATTATAAAAAAGTAAGAGATAAAGTAAAATTTGCACTTATGGAATGTGAACACAGCTTTGAAAACTGTTTCTGTGTAAGTATGGGCAGTAATAAGACAGAAAACTATGACTTATTTATAAAATATAAGGATGGGAAAGTTTCAGTAAAGTGTAAAGATGAAAGCTTTAAAAATTACTTTGATGGAATGACAGAATATAATGTAGAACCTAACTTTGTCACAGAAAACGATGTAAAGGTTAAAGTTCCTGAAAATATGGATGTAAGTGTATTTAATTCTCCACTGTGGGAAGAGTATTCCTCACGATGTATTTCTTGTGGAAGATGTAACCTTGTTTGTGGAACATGCACATGTTTTAATATGCAGGATATTTTCTATAAAGACAATAAAAATGTAGGAGAAAGAAGAAGAGTATGGACTTCCTGTCAGATTGATGGATATACGGATATAGCTGGAGGACACAGCTTTAGACAGGATAAAGGACAGAGAATGAGATTTAAGGTTATGCATAAAGTTTATGACTTTAAGAAAAGATTTGGATATAACATGTGTGTTGGATGTGGAAGATGTGATGATGCATGTCCAGAATATATATCTTTTTCAAATTGTGTTAACAAGTTAAATAATATAGTGGGAGAGGTGAAATAAATGGAAAATGTATATTTGCCAAAGGCTAGCAAAATATTAGATATTACAAAACATACGGATATTGATTATACATTTAAAATGGAATTTGAAGGAGCTGTTAAGCCGGGACAATTTTTTGAGGTTTCCATACCCAAATATGGAGAAGCTCCTATATCTGTATGTGAAATAGGAGATGGATATATAGGTTTAACTATAAGACGTGTGGGAGTAGTTACAGATGTCATTCATACTTTTTTTGTAGGAGATACTCTGTTTATGAGGGGACCTTATGGAAACGGTTTTGACTTAGAGACGTACAAGGGAAAAGAACTTATTGTAGCTGCAGGAGGAACTGGACTAGCACCTGTAAAAGGTATTATAGATTACTTTGCTGCTAATAGGAATGAAGTTACAAATTTTAATGTTTTAATGGGATTTAAGTCACCAGATGATATATTGTTTAAAAAGGATATAGAAGAATGGAGAAAAAATGTTGGTGTTACTTTAACAGTAGACAAGGCTCATGAAGGTTATGGTGGGAATGTAGGTTTAATTACTACTTATATTAAAGATTTAAATATAAATAATGTGGAAGAAGCACAGGTAGTAGTAGTAGGCCCTCCAATAATGCTTAAATTTACTATAGCAGAATTTTTGAAGAGGGGAATTAAAGAGGAAAATATTTGGGTTTCTTATGAAAGAAAGATGTGCTGTGGTTTAGGAAAATGTGGTCATTGTAAAATGGACGATACATATATTTGCCTTGACGGTCCGGTATTTAATTATGTTAAAGCTAAACTTTTAATGGATTAAAAAAGGAGGACGATTATGGATATTAATACAAAAGTTCTAAAAAAGAATGCATTTAGAGTGACTAAGGAAAGAGGAAAGACGGCCATAAGGATTAGAGTACCAGGTGGGTATATCGAAGCAAAATATTTTGAAATAATTCAAAAGGTTGCACAGCAATATGGAAATGGAACAATTAATATTACTACAAGACAGGGCTTTGAAATACCTGGAATTGATATGAAAAACATTTCTGAGATAAATGAGATGATACAACCTGTTATTGAAGGACTTGAAATAAATCAAGCTGATTCTAAAAATGGATATCCAGCATCAGGAACAAGAAATGTTACTGCTTGTATAGGAAATAAAGTCTGTCCTTTTGGAAATTATGATACCACTGCTTTTGCAAAGAGAATAGAAAAGGTTATATTTCCAAATGACTACCATGTAAAAATAGCCTTAACTGGATGTCCAAATGATTGTGCAAAAGTAAGAATGCATGATTTTGGAATTATAGGAATGACAGAACCTCAGTACGAAAGTTATAGATGCGTGGGCTGTAAAGCTTGTGTTAAAAATTGCAAACTAAGATCTGCAGATGCACTCAAATTTGAAAATTTTAAGGTCTTGAGGGATGCTAAAAAGTGCATAGGCTGTGGTGAATGTGTGGACAAATGTCCAATGGGGGCATGGACAAGAAGCAGTAAGAAGTATTTTAAACTGACTATCATGGGTAGATCTGGAAAGAAAAATTCAAGATTAGGTCAGGACTTTATTAAATGGGTAGATGAAGATAGTATTGTGAAGATAATTTTAAATACCTATGAATATATAGATAAATATATAGACAAAAATGCTCCTGGTGGAAAAGAACATATAGGATATATCGTAGATAGAACAGGGTATCAGGAATTTAAAAAGTGGGCTTTAAAAGATGTAAATTTAGGCCCTAAAGCTGAAGTTGCTGAGACTATAAATTGGTAAAGTATTTAAATCACAAATAGGAGGGAAAATAATGGATACCGTAAGTGTTAAAGGAAATTCCAAACAAGGATTAACAGGAGCAACCTTAGGTTTTTTTGTAGGATTTGCAGCAGTTGCACTTTATGGTGCTACAGCTGCTGTGTTTAAAAAAAGTTTTATAGATTTGAATCCTATTTTATTAGCACTTCTTATTGCAATACCAAATTTATCAGGATCACTGCTTAGAATTCCATTTGCAGCTTGGGTTGACGTAGATGGAGGAAGAAAACCCTTTATTACATTACTTATACTTTCAATAATCGGCATGACGGGACTCTATATAGTTATGGCTTTTTTTAAGCAGGATTTAAGTAACTGTTATTCTTTACTTTTGATATTTGGGGCACTGTCAGGCTGTGGTATAGCTACCTTTTCTGTAGGAGTTAGTCAGGCGTCCTATTGGTTTCCACAAAATAAGCAGGGTGTTGCACTTGGTATATATGGTGGAGTGGGAAATCTAGCACCTGGAATATTTACACTTTTGCTTCCAAACGTAGCACTGCCACTTTTAGGATTATCAGGTTCTTATTTAGCCTGGTTGATATTTTTAATAGCAGGAACTATAGCATATTTTATTATAGGAAAAAATGCGTGGTATTTTCAACTAATTCATGCAGGAGTGGGAAGAGAACAAGCAAAGATGACAGCTTCAAAGGAATATGGGCAGGAACTATTTCCTAATGACAAAGTTAGTGAAAGTCTTATTATTTCTGCAAAGACCTGGAAGACCTGGGCTCTTGTTATAGTGTACTTTACTACATTTGGAGGATTTTTAGCACTAACTAGCTGGCTTCCAACATATTGGACAACCTTTTTCAAGTTGAACTTAAAAGTTGCAGGTTTATTAACTGCCATTTACTCAATTACTACATCTGTTGTAAGAATTTATGGTGGAAAAATAGCAGACAAAGTTGGAGGAGAATCTACATCCATTACAGCACTTTTTATAATGCTTGCAGGTACAATATGTATGTTTACTGCTTCTTCACTGCCTTTAGCTGTTATAGGAATTTTACTTTTAGCTGTTGGAATGGGTGTAACAAACGCTGCTGTATTTAAAATACTTCCTAAAGAACTTCCACATGCTATTGGAGGTGCTTCTGGCTGGGTAGGTGGATTAGGAGCTTTTGGAGGTTTTGTTATACCGCCTTTAATGGCATCCTTTATAGATAATACAGGCAAAAGCTTAAGCGGTTATTCTAGAGGATTTGTAATATTTATAGTACTTGCTTTGATTTCCATTCTTATTATAGGTTTGTTGAAATCTACTTCAAAGGGTAAATGATTTTAAAATTTAAATCATGTATTTTCAGTAAAAAATATTTGAGAAGTGGAGATGAATTATGTGGAAGTAAAACAATCAACTTGTAATTATTGTGCACTTGGATGCAATTTGGATTTTTATGTTGAAGATAACAAAATAAAGAAAATACTTCCTACTAAAGGTTATCCGGTAAATGATGGATTTTGCTGTATAAAGGGATTAAATTTAAATAAGCAGTGCACAAAATTCAAATCTAGTAAGTTACCTCTTTTGAGAGATGAAAGTGGGAAGATGAAAGTAATTTCTTGGAAGGATGCCTTTGAAACTTTTGCTTTTAGAATGAAGTCTATTCAGGAAAAATATGGGACTGAAAGTGCAGCGTATTTGAGTACCGGTCAAATAACAACAGAAGAAATGGCTCTCTTGGGGTTTATAGGCAGGTGCTGCATGCAAATAAATGGTGATGGAAACACAAGACTTTGTATGGCTACGGCAGCTGTAGCACATAAACAAAGCTTTGGATTTGATGCACCTCCCTATACTCTAAAAGATTTTGAAATTTCTGACACTATTATATTAATTGGAGCAAATCCTGTGGTTGCCCACCCTATTATGTGGAGTCATATAAGAAAAAATAAAAAAGCTAAAGTAATAACTATCGATCCTAGGAGATCTGAAACAGCAATTAACTCAAATTTATGGATAGATATCAAGCCAAAATCTGATATTATACTTTTTTATACCCTTGCAAATGTACTTATAGAAAAGAACTGGATTGACAGAAAATATATAGAGAAATATTCAGAAGGCTTTGAAGGATTTAAAGAACATGTGAAAAAGTATACTTTAGAAAATGTAGAAGAAAAAACTGGAATTTCGAGTAAAATGGTAATGGAACTTGCGGAAATAATTCACAACGGGAAAAGAGTTTCATTTTGGTGGACTATAGGAATAAATCAAGGATACGAGGCAGTTAGAACTGCACAATCAATAATAGACCTTGCAGTTATTACCGGAAACATAGGAAAAGAAGGTACTGGAGCAAATTCAATAACAGGCCAATGTAATGCTATGGGTTCAAGAATATATAGTAATACTACAGCTTTATATGGAGGCAGAGACTTTGATAATCCAAAGCATAGGGAAGAAATTGCCTCTATTCTAGATGTTCCTTGTGAGATGATACCTAAAAAGCCAACCATACCTTACAATAAAATTATAGATAAAATAAACAGCGGAGAAATTAAGGCATTGTGGGTAATTGGAACAAATCCTAGACATTCCTGGGCAAATAACGAGGAATTTGAAAAAGCAGTTCAAAAATTAGAATTCTTGGTTGTCCAAGATATATATGATGATACGGATACTTCTAAATTATGTGATTTATTTTTACCTTCTGTTTCAGCTCTTAAAAAAGAAGGATTTTTTATAAACACGGAAAGGCGTTTGTCAGCTGTAACTCCAATATTAAAAAAAGAAAAAGATGAGCTTACAGATTATGACATATTACTTGGGATAGGAAGAGCACTGAAAGTAGGAAAGCCCTTAGAAAAATGGAAGACTCCAAGACATGCTTTTGAGCTTATAAAACAATTTAGCAGTAAAATGCCCTGTGATATAACTGGTATTGACTATGAGATGCTGGTTTCGTCAAAGGGAATACAGTGGCCCTTTAAAAAGGGGGATATATTAACTAGTGATGAGAGAAGATTATTTGAAGATAATAAATATTTTACAGCAGATAAAAAAGTAAAACTCATTTATGAAGATGCAGCCAAAAAGCCATTTACCCAAACAGAGAAATTTCCATATATATTTAATTCAGGTAGGGGAACTGTGGGACAATGGCATACCCAGACTAGAACTAGGGAAATTGAATTTGTAAAAAATAGCTGCTTTACAGATCCTTATGTTTTCATAAACTATAAATTAGCTGAAAAACTGCATATAAAGGAAAATGAAAAAGTTGTGATTTTATCGGCAAATGGACATAAAAATGAATTTAGGGTTGTACTGACAAGAAACGTAAAAGAAGATCAATTATATGCTCCAATTCATTATATAGAAACAAATTCATTAACTCCATCTATATTTGATCCTTACTCAAAAGAACCTTCTTATAAATATGTGCCTGTAAATATTGAAAAAGTTTCGGAAGTTAGGAGCTGATAATATTGAAGAGAATAAAGATAGATAGAAGTAAGTGTATTGGATGTCTTACTTGTACCACAGCCTGTATTGTTTCACATGATTGTGTTGATAACAGAAGTAGAATTACGCTGAGTAGTAAAGGAAAATATGCTCCCATATTTTGCAGGCACTGTGATAAGCCAGAATGTGTATATACGTGTATGACTGGTGCTATGAGAAAAAATCCAGACACTGGCATTGTAGAGTATGATAAAAATCAATGTGCAAGCTGTTTTATGTGTATAATGGCATGCCCTTATGGAGTATTGAAGGCAGATAGTGAAAACAATAGAGAAATTATGAAATGTGATATGTGCCAGCATACGGAAAGTAAAAGTCCGCAGTGTGTAGCCAGATGCCCTATGCACGCTATCACTTTAGAGGAGGTGTAGTGTAATGACCTACGTTGTAATAGGGGCCTCTGCATCTGGTATAAATGGTGCAAGAACTCTTAGAGAACTTGAACCTGATGCAGATATAATATTGGTTTCAAAAGATGAATATGTCTATTCCAGGTGTATATTACACCATTATATTAGTAATAAAAGAAATATAAATGCACTCAATTTTTCAGAAAAGGATTATTTTAAAAAGTACAATATAAAATGGATGAAAGGAATTGCAGTAGATAAGCTAAAAGATGAAGAGCATGAAATAGAGCTTTCAGATGGCAGCAGGTTAAGTTATGACAAGCTTCTTGTAGCAAGTGGAGCAAGTTCTTTCATACCTCCCGTGGAAAATCTTAGAGGAGCAAATAATGTAGTAGGACTTAGAAATTTGGAAGATGCACAAAAAATAAAGGATGCAGCTAAAAAAGTAAAAAATGTAGTTGTACTTGGAGCTGGTCTCATAGGAATTGATGCAATTACAGGGCTTTTAGGTTATGAATTGAATATTTCAGTTGTAGAAATGAACGACAGGATTTTAGCAGTTCAGCTTGACAAATATGCAGCAGGCAAATATGAAGATTTATTTAAAAAAAATGGAGTGAATTTAAAGCTAGGAGTTAGAGCAGAGAAGCTTTTAGTTGACGAAGCCAATAATCCTAAAGAATTGCTTTTAAATACAGGTGAAATAATTCCTTGTGATTTTGTAGTTGTATCAGCAGGAGTTAGAGCAAATACTGCCTTTTTGCAGGGGAGTAATGTGGAATTTGACAAGTTTGGACTTATTATTGATGAAAGGGGGCAGACCAATATAGAGGATGTCTATGGTGCAGGGGATGTAACTGGAAGAAATCCAATTTGGCCTACAGCTGTTAAGGAAGGAATTATAGCAGCTAGTAATATGGCAGGGAAAAAACTTTTAATGACAGATTTCTTTGGAAGTAAAAATACCATGAATTTTTTAGGACTAGCAACTATGTCTCTGGGAAATGTATCAGTTCCAGATGAAAGCTATAAAGAAGAAATAGAAACTAAAGATGGTAATTACAAAAAAGTAATACATAAAGATGGTATAATATACGGTGCCATAATTCAAGGAGATTTATCTTATGCAGGTATATTGACTCAACTTATTAGGAGAAAAATAAATATTTCAGCTGTTAAGAAATCAATCTTTGAAGTAGATTACTCAGACTTTTTTAGTATAAAGGAAAATTTAGAGTATACTTTCTAAAAAGTATACTCTAAATTTATGTGCACCCAGCATGGGCGGGTACTTATCGGTGAAAGTCCAATATGGGGACTGATAGTGCCAACCATTAGCTTAAGACAAGGGTGTCCACTGTGAGGTGGAATCTAAAGGAAGTTACGGTGTTGATGGCATGAGAGTGGATGAACTTCGCACATTTTTCATAAACAACTGGCTGACAATTAAGCAAAAGTTATTAGAAGGAAGGTATAAACCTTCACCCGTAAGGAGAGTAGAAATACCAAAACCTGATGGTGGAATTAGATTACTTGGAATTCCAACTGTACTTGATAGAATGATGCAGCAGGCTATAGCTCAAGAGCTTAATAAAATTTAGGTACACTGCAGGGTGGGTCATTAAGTCCACTACTTGATAATATTATGCTTGATGAGGTAGATAAAGAACTTGATAAAAGAGGATTTTCATTTTATTTTGGAAAAGGCGGAGCCAATATAAGAATTCATGAGAAATCATATAAAATTTGGATTACCGACTTATAAAGCATGGCAATATGCAAATACAAGGAAAGGCTATTGGAGGATATCCAACAGCCCCATTCTTAATACAACTCTAAATAATAAATATCTTGCAATCCTATTAGATTTTCTATAAAATTAAAGTCTAAAGGCATTCGATAATCACGCCTTATTTTGATTTTTTTCTGCAAGATAATCATAAAGGAGATATCGGATGCTTTTCAATTTTTTTGCCAGTACAGCAGTACATTGATAATGCAATTAATGATATTTTTAATTATTCACAAAAGTCGTAGTTGAACCCAATTTTAGTTTTTTAAAGTTAAGAACACTTTTTGACCAATATGATAAGTTTCATTATTACGGTCTACTTGAATAATTCCATATTTTGAATTAACAAAATAGGTTATATATCCACCTTTAAATTGCCTACTATGAATTATGCCTGAAATTTTACCCTTGGATTCATCTATTATAATTTCTTCTGGACGGATTAATTCTTTTTTATTATTTAAGGTTATAATATTTATTCTTCCTATAAAATCTGCCACAAATGTATTTATAGGATTTCGATATATTTCTTCTGGAGTACCATTTTGTTCTACTTTGCCTTTATTCATTACTATGATTTTATCAGATATACTCAAAGCTTCTTCTTGATCATGAGTTACAAAAATCATAGTAATATCTAATTTATTTTTAAGCTCTTTTATTTCTTCTCTCATTTTAATTCTAAGTTTGGCATCAAGATTACTAAATGGTTCGTCAAGTAATAAAACTTTTGGATTTAAAATCAACGCTCTTGCAAGAGCAACTCTCTGCTGCTGACCTCCACTTAATTTATTTATATTATAATATAGATATTCTTTTAATCCTACTATATTTAAAATTCTTTTACCTTTTTCTAGTGCATCTTTCTCTTTTATTTTTTTAAATTTTAACCCATATATAACATTTTTAATTACATTCATGTTTGGGAAAAGTGCATAACTTTGAAAAACAGTAGCTGTAGGCCTTAAATTTGGAGATGTTTTAGTAACATCTACATTGTCTATAACAATATTACCACTATCTGGCTTATAAAAGCCTCCAATTATTTTTAATGTAGTAGTTTTACCACAGCCACTAGGTCCAAGAATAGATACTAATTGTCCTTTATCTATATTTAAATTAAAATTATCAATTACAATCTTATTTTCAAATTTTTTTTGAATATTTGTTATATCTATAAACAATTAAATCACTCCCTCGAATATTTTACTTTTAGTAGTGATGTAAGACCTAAATTTACAAATACAGTTACAAAAATAATCATACTTGCTATAACACAACCTACTCCAAGATCACCTTGTTTAATAGCGCTGAAAAGTTGGATTGTTGCCACTTCTTTTCCTGGAGAAATCAAAAATATTAATGCCCCTATGGTTACCATCGTAGAAGTAAAAATATTTATAAAACTTATAAGAAAGGCAGGCTTTAACATTGGAAGTATAATATCTTTTATTACATAAAAATTACCTGCTCCAATATCCTTAGCGGCATTTTCTATTTCAGGATTAAGTTGACTAATAATTTCTGAACCTGCTTTAGTGCTTATAGGAAGCTGTTTAAATATACAATTTAATATAACAATAGCAGAAGTGCCTATAAGTTGTAATGGCGGATTTTTAAAAGATAGAATGTATCCAATTCCAAAGAGTGTACCAGGTAACATATATGGAAGCGTTGTTATAAAATCTAAAAATTGTGGAAATTTTATTTTTCTCATTTCTACTGAGTAAGAAATAAGCATACCCAGTATACTTCCTACTATAGCAGATATAAATGAATAAATTATGCTTCTTTCAAAACTTGAAAATTTCGCATAATCAATCTTTTTAAAATAATCAAGGGTAAAACTTATTTTTCCATCATCAAAGGAAGCAAAACCTCCAGCAATGATAGTTAAATATTTTAAAATTACAAAAATTATAAATAAATATGTAATAAAGGATATAAATATTTTGATACATATAGGTAGTTTCAATTTATTATCTTCAAGTTGATTATCGCTAAATGATTGATAGGAGTACATTTTGTTTTTACTCATTTGTTTTCTATATAAAATAAATAATAGAAATGATGGTAATAGCAAAAAAATACACATTGCTGAGGCAAGAGGGAGATTACAAACTCCTGTAACATTTAAGTATGCTTCCGTGGCAAGTACATTAAATCCTCCACCAATAATTATTGGAGTTCCAAAATCTGAGAGACTGGTGACAAAACAAATAAGAGATGCTACAATAATACCCGGCTTTGCCATTGGTAAAATCACATACAGTAAAGTACTTAAATCATCTGCGCCTAAATCATTGGAAGCTTGAATTATTCTATTGTCAATAGATCTTATAGAAAATACTATTAATAAAGTTGCTATGGGTATGCAGCCAAGTGTTTCCATAAGTACTATCCCTTGCCAGCCATATGGATTAAAATCAAGATGAAAAAAATTATAAGTTATAAGTCCCCTTCTACCAAAAAGAATTATAAATGCTAACGAAGCAACAAAAGGAGGAGATATCATGCTAATTAACAGGCTAGAATAAATAAATTTTTTCATTCTTGACTTAAATTGAGTAAGATATATAGAAATAACTATAGATATTAATATGGCAAAAAAAGTAGATGCTATTGCTATAAAAATGCTATTACCCAAAAGTTTTGTATTATCTAAAGTTAGTTCTTTATAGGCTTCTAGTGAAAAATTATCATTAATATAAATGCTGTTAAAAGCTACTGATATAATTGGCCATAGTATAAAAATTATAACTAACATATATAAAATTATAAATATTATATTTTCTTTTAGTTTTGAAATAAGGGTATCTTTAAAAGATACCCTTTGACTATAATCACTCATGTAATCACTCTTTCAAAAAAATTACTTCTTAATTTTTTCTTTCCAAGCTTTAAGAATTTCACTTCTATCTTTGGTAGCTTTGAATATATCAATTTTTAAAAGATATGAACTTTTTGCATCTTTCATCATATCTGGTGTAGCAATATCAGATCTTGCAGGTATTCTTGGACAAAACTTAACTATAGTTTCCTGACCTTTTTTTGATAATGCCCAGTCAACGAATTTTTTAGCGCCTTCCGTATTTTGTGCTCCCTTAAATATGGCTACAGGGGCAGGTGTCCACGGAATACCGTCTTTTGGAAATATATTAACTACATTATGACCTTTACCATTTTGTATCTGCTCACCATCGAGAGGTGATATGCCAATTGCAACTTCACCGTTGACAGCCTTTTGAGGTGGTTCTCCTCCTCTTTGAGGATAATATGAAATGTTTTTATTTAAATCTTGAAAGTACTTCCAGCCATTATCATTTCCCAATGTTTGTAATAATGAAGATATTATGCAATAGCTTGTACCAGATATATTTGGGTTAGGCATAAGTATTTCATTTTTATATTTAGGATTTGTAAGTTCTGCCCAAGTTTGAGGAATAGGTAAATTTTTCTGCTTGCATACATCTTTATTTACAACAAGTCCAGCTGTAACTACAGTCATACCTGTCCAATATCCATTTTTATCTTTATATTCATCAGGTATATTTTTTGATTCTTGGGATATGTATTTTTCTAAAAGTCCTGCATCAGCAGCAGATGTAAATGCATCTGAACCTCCGCCAAACCAAACATCTGCTATAGGTTTTCCCTTTTGAGCCTTTGCCCTAGCCAAAACTTCTCCAGAAGATATATCGAGAAATTGAACTTTTATTCCAGTATCTTTTTGGAATTGTTTAAATATATCTTCTTTATCACCCATGGCAGCAACAACTTTAAGAGTTTTTGTGTCTTTAGAAGATGTTGATTTACTAGTTTGACATCCTACTACACTTAGTGACATTAAAGCTGTTAATAATAAAGAAATTATTTTTTTACTTTTCATCATTAGTCCCTCCTTAGAAATCGTTTAACATAAATTTCATTATATCAAAATTTAAATTGTAAGTTAATTATTATCGTTTTTTGTTATAGTTAATGCAATATGTATTATTATTATTAATAATTAATAAAAAAATTAATTATGTGTGATATATTTATATATGTTTATATATTATAGTAACTATTATACGAATAGGGGGATTCTTAATGCTTATAGATACACATCTTCATGAAAGTAAATATTCAAAGGATAGTAAAATAACTTTACAACAAATTATAACCAGAGCTAAAGAACTAGGACTAGATGGAATATGTATTACTGATCATAGCAATAATTTTATAAGAAATGAAATAGATCAATATTCAAAAGATTATAATTTTTTAATAATTGCTGGTGCAGAGATTTTAACAAAACAAGGAGATATATTAACTTTTATTAAAGATAAATTATGCATTCCTGATAATACTATAGATGTTCATGAATTAATGGAATTTATCGATGCGAAAAGTGGTGTTGGTATTAGTGCTCATCCATATCGTAACAATAATCGGGGACTTGGAGACTATATTAGAAAAGTTTATTCTAAATTATCGGGAATAGAAGCTTTTAATGGTAGTACATTCACTCATCAGAACCTTTCTGCTTTTGCTATTGGAAAAGAACTTAATATATCCTGTACAGGTGGAAGTGATGCCCATGTGATGGACAAGATAGGTGTTTTTGCTACTTATTTTAAAGGTAATATAAGAGATGAAACAGATTTTATTGAAGCTATTAAGTCAAAACAATTTTGTCCTGCTATATTAAAAAATAATAAATATGAAGTTTTAAACATGTTTTAATAGTACAGGATTTTACAATCAAAATTTATTTTTACTGGAATTATATTGTCAAGAAAACCACCAGTAATGGGTGTATAAATTTTATATGAGCTCTATTTTGTATTTTATATTAATTATATGTATTTTAAGATTCTTATTCTTTGATAGGATAACTTTAACATTAAAAAATCGTATGCTATCCCGTAATCTAATGGCTCAATTTAACATGGCTTAATTTAACAATTATTTGTTTATTATTTCAACCACATTGTTCCAAAGGTTACTTTCATATTTAGCACGTATTGCAGCAATATATTGTACACCACTTACTCCCCATCTCATTATTCCTGATTGCTTCATTCGTTGCTGAATTACAGTCTTGTTCCCACTCTCTATTGGCCCACTGCCTATATAGTATTCTTTTCCTTTATAGGTTTTACATTTTATTCTATCTTTATTATTCTCAATGTAGTTGTATATATTACTAACTCCATTCGGAGGATTCTTAATTAGTTTTATGGATATATATTTTAGAGTATCATCTAATTTTTCTTCTTTTATCAAATCAAGTACTGTATTTGCCCAAATCCTTCTTTCTACCTCATCCTCCGCATACAATGCTTTGGCGTAGCCATGTACATTTTCACTTAGATGGAAATAATCCAATATTCTTATTGCGTCAGGGAAAATTTCTTTACACAATAAAATTAGATACCATTTTTAAAAAAAATTTATCTGGTAAATTTATCATTTTATAGTTGGTATATACATGAAAGATAAATATGGCTAATACATAATAAGGCTATGGCACAAGAAATGTACGTTATAGTTGTATCAGCAGAAGTTAGAGCAAATACTGCCTTTTGAAGGGGAGTAATGTGGAATTTGACAAGTTTGGACTTATTATTGATGAAAGTGGGCAGACCAATGTAGAGGATGTTTATGGTGCAGGGGATGTAACTGGAAGCAATCTATTTTTGAAATAGATTGCTCAGACTTTTTCAATATAAAGGAAAATTTAGAGTATACTTTCTAAAAAGTATACTCTAAATTTTTATATTTATAGATTAGATGTATAATATGATATAGAAATGATTACTACAATATTTTAGTAAAGGTTATGGAGCTGGTACTTGATGCAAAATTATTTTACAAATGCAGTTAATATAGCTAGAGATATATGTAAAAGAAAACTTAATAAAGGTGATATAGCAGTGGATGCTACTATGGGAAATGGAAATGACACGGAACTTCTAGCAGAATTTGTAGGAAGTTCTGGAAAAGTTTATGCTTTTGATATACAGGAAGCTGCCCTTCAAAATACAAAGGAAAAGTTAATGAAAAACAATGTATCTGAATGGGTGAAATTAATACATGATGGTCATGAAAACATGGACAAATATGTAAAAGGTAAAGTGGATCTCGTTATTTTCAATTTGGGGTATTTGCCTAAAGGGGAACATTCTGTTACAACAAAATCAGCAACTACACTGGCTGCACTTAAAAAAGCTTTGAATTTAATATGTAAAAATGGAATAATAATTTTAGTTGTATATTATGGACATGAAGAGGGAAAGTTTGAAAAAGAGGAACTGGAAAAATATACAGAAAAATTAAATCAAAAGGAATATAACGTAGTTAATTTATGTTTTACAAATCAGGTCAATAATCCGCCTATGATTATTGCAATTGAAAAGAGATAATTGTTTGACGCAAAAGAATATAAATGCTAATATACAATTAGTTTTAGGAGGGGATATATAATGGAAAAAATTGCAAGCTTTACGGTTAATCATTTAAAATTACAGCCAGGTGTTTATGTATCGAGAAAAGATAAGTTTAAAGATGTAGTCCTGACTACTTTTGATATAAGAATGACAAGACCAAATTTTGAACCTGTTATGAATACAGCAGAAGTTCATACTATTGAACATTTAGGCGCAACTTTTTTGAGAAATCATAAAGTGTATGGATCTAAAACTGTGTACTTTGGTCCTATGGGGTGTAGGACAGGCTTTTATTTAATACTAGAAGGAGATTATAAGTCAGAAGATGTAGTGGATTTACTTAAAGAAATGTTTAAATTCATTGCAGATTTTGAAGGAGATGTACCTGGAGCAGCAGCAAAGGATTGTGGAAACTACCTAGATATGAATCTTTCTATGGCAAAATATCTGGCAAATAAATTCTTAAATGAAGTTTTAACAAATATTACAGATAAAAACTTAAATTACCCAGACTAATGATTAAACATATATTTTAAACAAAAAATCAACTTTTCTAGTTAATAGTTGAGAATTGAGAATGGAAAGTGGAGAGTTAATGTGGATTTTTTTCCGTTACACTACAAAAAATCTTTGATTAAATTTTTGGGAACTCGTTTCGCTAAAGCGAAACATTGCTAGTTTATGTAAATTTAAAGATTTTTTGCGATAGCTAAAAATCAACCTTCACTTTCAACTCTCAACTCTCAACTCTCAATTTTCAACTTTCAAGTTATAAATTCTACATATGAGCAGTCTGAAGTTATTCAGGCTGCTCAACTTGTAAAGAAGTATAATAAATCGTATAATATGAAATAGAAGTTTTTACAATATAGTAAATTTTAAACCAACATTGTTTTGTACTTAATAAATAAAGACAAATATAATGATATTAATAAAGCATGAAAGGAAATAAATATGGGTAAAATATTGGTATTGGCTGAAAAGCCTTCTGTAGGAAGAGAAATTGCGAGGGTGTTAAAATGTCGTAAAAAAGGCAATGGATGGTTAGAAGGGGAAAAGTATATTGTAACTTGGGCCTTGGGCCATTTAGTTACTTTAGCAGATCCAGAAGCTTATGATGATAAATATAAAACTTGGAAGCTAGAAGATCTACCAATGCTTCCTAAGTATTTAAAGCTTGTAGTTATAAAACAAACTGGAAAACAATTTAATGCAGTAAAGGAACAATTAAATAGAAAAGATGTAACGGAAATTGTTATTGCTACAGATGCTGGAAGAGAAGGGGAACTAGTAGCAAGATGGATAATTGAAAAGGCTAGAGTAAATAAGCCTATAAAAAGACTTTGGATTTCTTCTCAAACAGATAAAGCTATTAACGAAGGCTTCAGAAATTTAAAGCCTTCATCACAATATGATAACTTATATAGGGCAGCACAGTGTAGAGCGGAAGCAGATTGGATTGTGGGACTTAATGTTACAAGAGCATTAACTTGTAAGCATAATGCTCAGCTTTCAGCAGGAAGAGTTCAAACTCCAACTCTAGCTATGATTGTTCATAGAGAAGAGGAAATTAAAAACTTTAAACCAAAGGATTATTACAGTATAACTGGAAATGCCAATGGATATAGTCTTCAATGGCAAAATGGTAATGGACATTTTAATACTTTTGATGAAAACTTTGCAAATAAAGTAGTATCAAAAGTTAATGGCCAAAATGGAAAAATAGTTGATGTAATAAAAAGTGATAAGAAAAAATATTCACCAGCACTTTATGATTTAACAGAGCTTCAAAGAGATGCCAATAGACTTTTTGGTTACTCTGCAAAGCAGACACTTTCTATAATGCAAAGATTGTATGAGAATTATAAATTTTTAACTTATCCAAGGACGGATTCAAGATATATTTCAGCGGATATAGTACCTACGCTGCCAGATAGATTAAAAGCAATATCAGTAGGAAATTACAGCAAATTTGCTATGGAGATTATGAGAGGAAAAATAAGAGCACATAAGGGTTTTGTAGATGATAGCAAGGTTTCAGATCATCATGCTATAATTCCAACAGAGGAAAAAGTTAGTATTTCAAGGTTGAGTAATGAAGAAAGAAAAGTATATGACTTAGTAGTTAAGAGATTTTTAAGTGTTATGCTTCCTCCTTTTGAATATTTGCAAACAACTGTAAAGGTAGAAGTTAATGGAGAAAGCTTTGCAGCCAGTGGAAAAGTAATTAAATCAAAGGGATGGAAAGCTGTATATGATAAGGATGAAGACTTTGGAGATAATGATGGACTGCATGAAAATCAATTAAAGGAGCAGGTACTTCCAGACTTAAATAAGGGGGATAGTATAAAGCTTACGGCAGTTAAAATGCATAAGGGACAGACTAAACCGCCTGCAAGATTTAATGAAGGAACGTTGTTATCTGCCATGGAAAATCCACAAAAATATATTAATATGAATAAGGAATACGCAAAAACTCTTGGAGAAACAGGTGGACTTGGAACAGTTGCTACAAGAGCTGATATAATTGAAAAATTATTTAATACTTTTTATGTAGAGAAAAAAGGTAAGGAAATAATCCCAACTTCTAAGGGAAAGCAGGTTGTGGAATTGGTTCCAGAAGATTTAAAATCACCACTTTTAACTGCAAAATGGGAAACTGACCTGAATTTGATAAGTAAGGGGAAACTAAATGATAAAAGCTTCATAGGTAATATGAGGAATTATTCAGTAAAACTTGTGCAAGATGTAAAAGAAAGCCATGATAAATTTAGACATGATAATTTATCAGGAGCTAAATGCCCTGAATGTGGTAAATATATGCTTGAGGTAAATGGAAAGCATGGAAGAATGCTTGTATGCCAGGATAGGGCTTGCGGCCATAGAGAAAATTTAGCAAAATTAACTAATGCAAGATGTCCTGAATGTCATAAAAAATTGGAACTTAGAGGACACGGAGACGGCCAAGTCTATGTTTGCATAAATAATAATTGTAATTTTAGAGAGAAGGCATCATCTTTTAATAAAAGATTTGATAATAAACAAGGCAAGAACAGTAAAAGAGACGTAGCAAATTATATGAAGAAGATGAAAAAAGAAAGTGAAGTTCCAATGAATTCAGCTTTAGCAGATGCATTAGCTAAATTAAAATTAAAATAATGAAGGTTATTTTATTAAAATTAAGATTATATGGCTATACTTATTAAGTATCAAGTAATAAAATATAATTGATTTTATTATTTAACATACTCAGAAAAATTAATAAGCAAGGGGTGTTATCGTGGAAAACTTTATTTTTAAAAATGCTACAGAAATTATTTTTGGTAGGGATACCGAAAAGCTTGTAGGAAGTAAAGTAAAGGAGTATTCAAAGTCAGACAAAATACTCTTTTGCTATGGGGGAGGAAGCATAAAGAGATCTGGTCTCTATGATAGAGTTATAAAGTCCTTAAAAGAAAATGGAATTGAATTTATAGAACTTCCAGGAATTAAACCTAATCCAAGATTAGGACCTGTTAAAGAAGGTATAAAACTATGTAGAGAAAATAATATAAAATTTGTACTATCTGTAGGAGGAGGAAGTTCAGCAGATACAGCTAAGGCTATTGCTGTAGGAGTACCTTATAAAGGAGATGTATGGGATTTTTATATGGGAAAAGCTGAAGTAAAAGAGGCTCTTCCTGTAGGAGTTGTAATAACATTACCTGCTACAGGTACAGAATCTAGCAATAGTTCCGTTATTATGAATGAAGATGGTTGGTTTAAAAAAGGATTAAATACGGTACTTATAAGGCCTGCTTTTTCAATTATGAATCCTGAACTTGCTTTTACACTGCCAGAATATCAAACTGCTTGTGGCGCTTGTGACATTATGGCACATATAATGGAAAGATATTTTACAAATGTGAAACATGTAGATATAACTGATAGGCTTTGTGAAGCTGCACTTAGAAATGTTATAAATAATGCCCCAATAGTTTTAAAAGATCCTAAAAACTATGATGCTAGGGCAGAAATTATGTGGACCGGTACTATAGCTCATAATGATGTGCTTAGTGCAGGTAGAATAGGTGATTGGGCTTCTCATAAAATTGAACATGAATTAAGTGGGGAAACGGATATTGCCCATGGAGCAGGACTTGCAATTATATTTCCTGCATGGATGAAATACGTATATAAGCATGATATCAATAGATTTGTACAATTTGCAGTAAGGGTATGGGATGTAGATTTATCTTATAGTTCCTATGAAGATATTGTATTTGAAAGCATAAAGAGAATGACGGCATTTTTCAAGAGCATGGGATTACCTGTAACTTTAAAAGAAGGAAGTATAGGAGAAGATAAAATTGAAGAAATGGCCAATAAGTGCACGGATAATGGTACTAAAACTGTAGGACAATTTGTAAAACTAAATAAAGATGATATTGTAAAAATATTAAATTTAGCTAGATAATATTGAGTTAAAATACCATGAAATTTTCTATAAAACACTAAAAAAATGCTGCCGTATTAGCTTGTTTTTTTATACTAATGCGACAGCTCCATACTATTTTTATTTTAATATACATATTACATTAATAACTTATTAAGCACAATTAATAGCTTTTTCTACAGCATAATTATTTTCCTTCTCTATATGACGCATATTGCAAAATACATTGCTGCACCTTGAGCAGCAGTGATCATCTCCATTTACAGATATGCTTTCATCTGCTCCATAAATGTAAGTTAAGGATTTATGAGGATATACACAATTATTTACCATCTTAACATTGTGAAAATTGGCATCTCTAAGTTTGCTTAAAATATTATTTTGATATTCTAATTCTATTTCTCCATCTCCGGGAGCTACTTTATGAGTAATACCTAAATTTATCTTAGAAGCTTTGCTGCATATAATATGATGTAGTTGAGAACTCATGTTGAATAGATAATTACTAGACATGGAATCTAATACCAAAGCTTCATAAAAGTTGCCGTTTTCAAACATTTCATTTATTTTATTAGTACATTTTTCCCCTAAAGTTATTAGACAATATATTGTAAACTTGCAGTTAGATAACATGTTTAAATTAATACTTTCATCTTTCTCTTCCATTTTAAAAATTCCAAGTGGATTTGAATGATCTTTTAATATAGGTAGTAAATTTTTGTACATCTTATCCAGTTCACTATATTGAGGCATTTTACCATAAGATTGCACCATCTTTATAACCCTATCCTTATTTAATTGAAACTTAAAATTAGAAATTATATTCATTTGCCTCACCTCACATTAATATTTAAATTTCATAACTATATTATATTAAAATATAAGGTTAATTGCAAGCAAAAATATGAATTTATTCATATTTTTTTAATCAAAAATATTGCATATCCAATTTACAACAGTTAATAGTCTGTACAATAACGATTTTAATTGATTTTAATAAGCATTAAAAGTCCAATTATAGTTCCAATACGGAATATGATTGGCTTGGACTTGCATATCTAAACTTTCGCACATATAAAATTTTGATTTAATATAAAAACTTTGCGAAACAAATTGCCAAAATTTAATCAAAGATTTTTTGTAGTGTAATGGAAAAAAATCCACATTAACTCTACACTTTTTACTCTCAATTCTTAACTAAGCAAATTGCTTTGCGAGGAAAATCATCCATAACTACTAATTTTTATTACACTTTATAAATTAATAGTTAAGAGATTTTTATGTATAAGTTGAATTAAAATGAGGAATTATATAATAGGCGCCAGAGAAATTATTGAATAAATCAAAAATTTACAATTCAAAAAATATAAGTATATTTTCTAATAAGTATAAAATAACAAGGATTATTTTACAATGTTATAAAAAATACCTATTATTTTTTATAATAATTTTATTAAATAACATTGAATTATACAAAAAATGATGATATGATTAATAAAATATTCATTTTAGAAATAATTCATTATTCATTTTATTTATAAGGGGGAGATACTGTATGAAAAATATTTTTAGAACCAAACCCATTGAAAGTCTTTTAGCAGAGACAAAAGGAAAGGATGGTTTATCCAAAGTATTAGGCTCTTTTGAACTTACTATGCTAGGCATAGGCGCAATTATAGGTACGGGTATATTTGTATTAACAGGAATAGCAGCAGCAAATTATTCTGGACCAGCACTTGTAATTTCATTTATTATAGCAGGGCTTGCTTGTGGATTTGCAGCACTTTGCTATGCAGAGATAGCGGCTATGGTTCCTGTAGCAGGAAGTGCATACACTTATGGTTATGCGGCACTTGGAGAATTTTGGGCCTGGATTATAGGATGGGACTTAATCCTTGAATATGCTTTTGCAATTGGCACAGTTGCAATTGGATGGAGTGGATACTTTACTAGTATTGTAGGTGATTTAGGACTAAAACTTCCGACAGCTATTACAAAAGCACCTTTTGAAGGCGGACTAATAAATTTACCTGCAGTAGCTATACTTGTAGTAATAACAGGTATATTGGTAGCAGGCGTAAAGCAAAGTACAACTACAAATAATATAATAGTTGCCATAAAGTTAGCAGTAGTACTTTTATTTATAGTATTAGGTGTTAGACATGTTAATCCTGCAAATTGGCATCCATTTATGCCTTATGGATGGAAGGGAGTTTTCTCAGGAGCATCAGTAATATTCTTTGCTTATATAGGATTTGATGCAGTTTCAACTGCAGCAGAAGAAGTAAAAAATCCGCAAAAGGATTTACCTAGAGGAATTATAGCGTCATTGATAATATGTACCGTGTTATATATTGTAGTATCAGCTATACTAACAGGAATGGTTCCGTATCTTAAATTTAAAGAGACAGCAGCTCCAGTAGCTTTTGCACTTCAACAGGTAGGAATAAATTGGGGATCAGCTCTAGTTTCAGTTGGTGCAATTTGTGGATTGACTTCAGTTCTAATTGTTATGATGTTTGGTCAAACTCGTATATTATTTGCAATGTCAAGGGATGGGCTTTTGCCTAGAGTATTTGGACACGTTGATAAAAGATTCCATACACCTGTAAAGAGTACTTTACTTGTTGGCATTATAACTATGATTGTAGCTGGATTTACACCAATAGGAGTTGTTTCAGAATTAACTAACGTAGGTACACTAGCAGCATTTATAATAGTATCTGCATCAGTTATAGTTTTAAGAAAAAGAGAACCAGACAGACCAAGATCATTTAAAGTTCCATTTTCACCGGTTACACCTATTTTTTCTATGGCAGCTTGTGCTTTCTTAATAATCAATCTGCAAAAGATAACTTTGGTAAGATTTGCAGTGTGGCTTGTTATAGGACTTGTATTATACTTTGCATATGGGTATAAACACAGTACTGTAAATGAAGATAATTCAATTGATGAAAGTGCTATATAAAGAAATATATATAATTTAATATTAGGTGGAGTTTAGCTCCACCTAAAAAACTAGGTATAGTAAATTTACTATACCTAGTTTTTTACTGTTATTATGGAAATGATATACAACTAATAAAGAATATAAAAAATTCATAAATGTATAGAATAGCATAAAATAAATTTATTTTTTTAATATTCATATAAATACAATTCATAAATAAATTGTATAATCGGTGCATTTTGCATAATTGAATAAACAAAAAGCATACATTTCAATGTATAAATGCATATTAAATAATTATAAATATAAGCCCATCAAAATTGCTAAACATTAAAAAAATATATAAAAAAATCATAAAATTATATTGAATTGTATAAAAAATGGTGGTATTATTAATAATAAATTCATTTTTAGAAATGATACTGGCATTATAATAATGACAGTATTGTTTTTTAGTTAAATTTAGGGGGGCAATTGACGTATGAAAAATATTTTTAGAACAAAACCCATTGACAGTCTTTTAGCAGAGACTAAGGGTAAGGAATCTTTGTCTAAGTCATTGGGTTCTTTTGAACTTACAATGTTAGGCATAGGCGCAATTATAGGTACAGGTATATTTGTATTAACAGGAATAGCAGCAGCAAATTATTCTGGGCCAGCACTTGTAATTTCATTTATTATAGCAGGGCTTGCCTGTGGATTTGCAGCACTTTGCTATGCAGAAGTTGCAGCTATGGTTCCTGTAGCAGGAAGTGCTTACACCTATGGTTATGCGGCACTTGGAGAATTTTGGGCGTGGATCATAGGATGGGATTTAATTCTTGAATATGCTTTTGCAGTTGGCACAGTTGCAATTGGTTGGAGTGGTTACTTTACTAATATTTTAGGTGATTTGGGTCTAAAACTTCCAAATATTATTACAAAAGCACCTTTTGAAGGTGGATTAATAAATTTACCTGCAGTAGCTATACTTGTATTGATAACAGGTATATTGATAATAGGTGTAAAACAAAGTGCAGCTACAAATAATGTAATAGTTACCATAAAATTAGCAGTAGTATTTTTGTTTATAATATTGGGTGTTAGACATATTAACCCTGCAAACTGGCATCCATTTATGCCTTATGGATGGAAGGGAGTTTTCTCAGGTGCGTCAGTAATATTCTTTGCTTATATAGGATTTGACGCAGTTTCTACTGCAGCAGAAGAAGTTAAAAATCCACAAAAGGATTTACCTAGAGGAATTATAACATCTTTAATTGTTTGTACTGTGTTGTATATAGCAGTATCAGCCATATTAACAGGTATGGTTCCATATTTTAAATTTAAAGAAACAGCAGCTCCAGTAGCATTTGCTCTTCAGCAGGTAGGAATAACTTGGGGAGCAGCTCTAATTTCAGTTGGTGCAATTTGTGGACTTACTTCAGTTTTAATTGTTATGATGTTTGGACAAACTCGTATATTATTTGCAATGTCAAGGGACGGACTTTTACCTAGAGTGTTTGGACATGTTAATCTAAAATTCCATACACCAGTAAAAAGCACGTTGCTTGTCGGTATTGTAACTATGGTCATAGCTGGTTTTACTCCAATTGGTATTGTTTCAGAACTTACTAACATAGGCACACTAGTAGCATTTATAATAGTATCTGCATCAGTTATAGTTTTAAGAAAAAAGGAGCCGGATAGACCGAGATCATTTAAAGTTCCATTTTCACCGGTTACGCCTGCTTTTGCTATGTTAGCTTGTGGTTTCTTGATATTCAATCTACAAAAAATAACTTTAATAAGATTTGTAGTATGGCTTGTTATTGGACTTATAATATACTTTGCATATGGAAATAATCACAGTACTATGAACGATGAAGATTTAGCAAGCACGCAAGATGCAACAAAATAATTTCTGCTTTTATTAGGTTATGTTTATATAGCATGGCCTAATTTCTTAGTAGCTTAGGCAGTCAATAATATTTTTAAATTTATTTCCTAAAAGTTTAAAAACATTATTGACATTTAAAAAATAAGATAGTATTATTTAAATATGTACTAAATGTAAAAGTGTAATTAAATTGAAAATTAGATAGTAAAAATGAGGATAGGGAAGAGTAATTAGTGAAAGATTTCAAAGAGAATGAGGTTAGGTGAAAGCTCATAAATTATTAGCTAGTGAAAATCACCCTGGAGTTGTTTAACTGAAATATAAGTAAGTTATACCGGCAGAGCCGTTAATTGAATTAAGTAAAAAATTGGGTGGTACCGCGGACCAAACTTCTCGCCCCAGAGGGCAGAAGTTTGGTCTTTTTATATTATAAAAATATAATATAAAAAGGTGTAATTTTAGCTTAAGTAAGTAAATAAGTGTAAAAAAAGAATAAATAAGTATGTGAAAAAAATAACAAACAATTTATTTTTTAATTTAACTAAGTATAAATTATTATATTATTTGATAAAATAATTGATCAATATATAAATAAAAGGGGGACTTAGGTATGAAAATGAAAGGTGCTGAAGTACTATTAAAATGTATGATGGAGCAAGGTGTAGATACTGTATTCGGATATCCGGGAGGAGCTGTTTTACCTATTTATGATGCACTATATGCTGCTAAGGGGGAAATAACTCACATATCGACTTCACATGAACAAGGGGCTGCTCATGCTGCAGATGGATATGCAAGATCTACAGGAAAGGTAGGAGTTGTAATTGTAACATCAGGACCGGGCGCTACTAATACGGTTACAGCAATTGCTACAGCTTATATGGATTCCGTACCTATTGTAGTATTTACAGGACAGGTTGCGAGAAGTCTTCTTGGGAAGGATTCTTTTCAAGAAGTAAATATTAAAGATATTACTGCATCCATAACTAAGAAAAGTTGTATTGTAGAGAAGGTAGAGGATTTAGCTGATACTGTAAGAGAAGCATTTCAAATTGCAGCTAGTGGAAGGCCAGGACCTGTAGTAGTAGATATACCTAAAGACATACAATCAGCTGAAGTAGAATATGAGCCTTCTAGAAGCAAACTTTCTGAGATTAAAGAGAAGAAATATTTTAATTTAGATGAGTATGGAGACAATTTTAATAAAGCAATAGATATGATAAATAGGAGTGAGAGACCTGTAATTTATTCAGGTGGAGGAACTGTCACATCAGGAGCTCAAGATGAATTAATGGAACTTGTAGAAAAAACGGATTCACCAATTACGTGTTCACTTATGGGAATAGGAGCTTTTCCGGGAAACAATGAATATTATATGGGTATGGTTGGAATGCATGGAAGCCGCTGCTCAAATTATGCAGTAAGTAATTGTGATTTATTAATAGCTATAGGAGCTAGGTTTAGTGATAGGGTTATAAGCAAGGTAAGTGCCTTTGCTCCAAAAGCAAGAATAATACACATAGACATTGATCCTAAAGAATTTGGTAAAAATGTGGATATAGATGTGGCAATAAAAGGAGATGTGAAAGAGGTACTTCAAAAGCTTAATTGCAAGTTAAAAAAGGCTGATCACAGAGATTGGATGGAGAAAATAAAACAGTGGAAAAGTGAACAGTGTGAACCTTTTAAAGAATGTAAATTAAGTCCTAAGTTTATAATGGATACCTTGTATAATCTTACAGGAGGAGACTGCATAGTTACTACAGAAGTTGGCCAAAATCAAATTTGGACTGCACAATATTTTAAATTCTTAAAGCCAAGAACATTTGTATCTTCAGGTGGACTTGGAACTATGGGTTTTGGACTTGGAGCTTCTATAGGAGCATCTATGGGTAATCCAGGGAAAAAGGTAATAAATGTGGCAGGGGATGGAAGTT
Source organism: Clostridium sp. (assembly GCA_036720575.1). Classification (GTDB taxonomy): domain Bacteria; phylum Bacillota; class Clostridia; order Clostridiales; family Clostridiaceae; genus Clostridium_B. The sequence continues at coordinate 2,118 of DAIMMR010000010.1, read as the reverse complement.
TTAAGATGAATTCTACAGAGCTTGCTACTGTTGCCAAATATAAACTCCCTATTGTGCAATTGCTTTTAAATAATCGTGCATTAGGCATGGTATATCAATGGCAGGATATGTTCTATGGAAAGAGATTTTCAAATACAGAACTTGGACCAGATGTTGATTTCATGAAACTTGGAGAAGCGTATGGTATAAAGACTTTTAAGATAGAAGACAATAGCCAGGTAGAGAAATGCTTAAAGGAAGTTCTTGACTTAAATGAACCTGTAATTATAGAATGTGATATAGATAGGAAAGAAAAGGTATTTCCTATTGTACCTCCAGGAGCAGCTATAGAGGATCTAGTAGAAGAATAAACAGAGAAATAAGAAATGGGGTCATTTGTTTGATCCCATTTTTTTTACGTTTTAAGCTTTTTTTACTACCCTACCTTGAACTAAACTATAACAGTACATAATCATACAGGTTATATAGGAATTTACTATAGTCATAAGAAGAGCTTCAATTATTCTAGGTACCCATAAGAACATAAATCCTTTGGCCATGAGAGTAGGAGTAAATATGAGCAATATATAAGTATTTATAGTGCATATTAAAACTCCAGATATACCAATTGCAATTATTAACTTAAAATAATTGTTATTTACAAAATCATAGGATTTTACCATAGTTCTCTTAATGAATACATTTATTATAAATATAATAACGCCTATAGCACCTATTAACATAAGTCCGGTACTAAGGTATTGAGATTTTTTTCCTAAAGATGATAGTAGTTGTCCTAAAGTAGTATGATATGCAAATTTCATTATGATAAAATTAAAAAAACCTACTACCAAGAGCAATCCAAAGAAAGAAACATAACAATTTCTTACTTTATATTCTTCAACATTTTTAATATATCTCCATATAAGTGCCGGTAAAATACCAGCTGCTATGTTAGTTATAGTAAACAAGGGGATATATCCACCCATAGGTCTTATTATATAGCCAAGTATATCGATTAATCCACCTGCAATTCCTCCATATAATGGCCCAAATAAGATACCTGGCATTATATAACATATGGCATCAAAACTTATTCTCATGGTGAGTATGCCACCTGCAGCTATTGCTATAGAAAACGATCTCAAAACAACTGCGACAGCAACAAATACAGCGGTAGTAACAAGAAATTTTGTGTTCATTCTACTTTTCATACTTTTTACCCCCAGTGTTATAATATTAAATTAATTTACACAGAGCAAAAAATCTACATAGAAACACCTCTTTTCTCTTTAATGTAGTCACATTAAAGAGAAAAGAGGTAAGTACAAAATCTCTTTAATGTAACAGCGGAAGCAATATCATATCGTAAGCTTCAAATTATAAAGTAAAATTATTTAAGCTTTTCGTTTAGAGACAACCTCCCATTCTCTAACACTTTACGCATAATATTTACTCTGCTACCTTTATCTTAATTATACAAAATAATTCCATTATTGTCTACACATTTTGTATAATTTCTAACTTTTCAAAATATTACTTTTATTCAATTAAATCCAATATATCTCTATAGACTAAGACATTGGATATACCAGCATAATATCTTATTATTCCATCGATTACTGTTATAGGTGGTTCAAATCCTTTTTTTATGGTATCCTCTATTTTTATAGATTCTTCATTTACAGGAGTACTTGTGTCTAATTCTATAAAGTGGATATCTACATTTTCTTTCATATTATTTATAGTTAGAAAATTTACTAGATTGTAGTATAAATCTAAAGTTTTTACCTGTATTGTTTTGCTGCCATTAGTAGATTTACAACCTTCACATTTTCCAGAACAAGCACTGTGTTTGTTATTGCAGCGATCACCAGTTATTATTGCATCTTTATTTCCATATATATTAATTTTAATTTTTGAACCCATAGATTAAATTCCTTCCTATATATATACTTCATAAAAATTATAATATCATAATTTAAGCTTTTTATACAATTAACTATGGTTGACAAAAGCAATATTTAAAAATATGATATAGTATATTATAGTATATCACTATGATTTCTACAGAAAAAGTACACTTGATAGGAGAGGTAATAATGAAAAGAGAAATCTATATGGATTATGCAGCTACAA
>DAIMMR010000260.1:0-5618 GCA_036720575.1 Clostridium sp. | reverse complement strand
TCATCCTTAGGGTTTACTTTTAAATTATCATCACCTATCTTAGATTTATTTATTAATAACACTGTGTTTTTAGGATTATCACAATAAAAAGTAATTCCTCTTATATTATCAATTGTAGGAATGTATCTTCCAAATATAGGATCATTTATGGAAGTTATGTTAATATAAGTTTTTCCGTTTTGAAATAATTTCTGATAAGTTAAGTACTTATGAATATTAGCATAGTTTAAAACTCTGGAAGTTTTCGCAACAATTATTTTATTGTTGTCCTGATATTCTTTTAATAGTTTCAGTGAACTTATATTATCTTGTGTAAATAAATCTTCTGTGTCAATACCCAAGTGTTGTGCCACTATACTGTATTGTTTATTATTTACTATGCTGTCAAGATTGGCTTTCGTAAGCTGGCTGTGAATATATTTGGGAGTCCAGATCCAATCTATTTTATTATTTACTAAATCATTTGTATACCTATGAAATCCCCACACTTTTTTCCCATCTCTCAATGAAATTTCATAAAGTGGATAATCGTGTCCAAAATTGTGATCTGACCATGAATCCCAAACATATTTAATACCACTTTTTAAAGTTATATCTGTATGATAGTAAGGTGATTTAGGATTGTCCCCTTGTTGATAACTCATAAATTTTCCAGTACCATATGCACCAAAATTTTGTTTATTAGCTTTATTACCATGGTTTATCCATACCGTTTGTTTTAAATTTTCAGAATTTAAAACATTCCATGCATTTTCAGCCAAATTTCTATTAAAAAGAGTACCTCTTTGATTTTCAGTTGAAAAATCTCCAAAAGTATGGATACAATCTATCCATCCTGACCTAATATAGTGAGTTATTTCATTAGCATTGTGTTTTTCAGTTTGACTTGTCCCATTGAAAAATGTCATTATGCTTTTCACGTTATGTCTTCCATGAACATCAACTACAGAGTTGCTGTTATCACCCATATACATCCAGAAGGAATCTCCAATATCTAATCCTAGTCCTTGTCCATATGATGTCTCAGATTTGGTATTTAAAAATTTATGATACGTTTTAAATTCTTCCAATGTTCCATCGTCAATATCAGAACATATCGCAAGCATAGAACTATAGGGATATGGAAACTTCCTCAAATCTTTATTTTGGGAATCAGTAGTTTCAGAAATTGAATTTAATGCATTTTTAGGTATAGCATCCTGAGTTTTTTTACTTTTATGAGAATTTGCAGAAGATGATACTTTTATAGAACCAGTCAATTTTTTTCGAAAGTGAAATTTATAGTTGCAAAAAGAGGCAACTACAATTATTAGTATAAAAGAAGTTAAAGTTATAGCCTTAAATCTTTTATTTTTCTTAATTTTTTTTGTTCTTCTTGATCTTGGCATAAGTCACATCCTCATATAAATTATTTGTTAATAAAAAGAGTACTCTGTCACTTTTCATTTTCTCATAATTATCAAATTTAGTCTACATTATGTTAAAAATCCTATATAAGTATAAACTCTGCCAATCTGTATGTCAAACATTTAATATTTTCCTATATCGTGGAATATGATAAAGACAGTCAATTAATTTATAACTCAACTTTCGCACATATAAAATTTTTTTAGTTGAGAATTGAGAGTGGACAATTGACAGTGAAGGATGATTTTTTGTAGTATAACGGAAAAAAATCCACCTTAATTGTCAACTCTCAACTCAAAAAACTTTGCGTCGCAAAGTTTCTAAACTGCGAAAGTTGATTTTATAAGAATTGTCCCAACACCTTCCACACCTTAAACAAGCTTTAGTAGAATAAATATTTTTCATATTGGAATACTGATTAGGGAGGTGAAAGATATGTCTAAAAGTAAAAAAAATGAAAACATAAAATCCAAAAACATACAAGAAAAACTAAGCAATGCCGTTAATTCTACCCATAGTGATAACCAAAATCAAAATCATAACACAAAAAAAGAAGCATTAGGTTCAAACACTAAGAGATGATGAACTTGAATAGATTGTACCTGAATATTGAGTATCACTTGCTGAATGATTTCAAACCATCAAATTATTTCAAGGAACTCTATAATGATCCATTATTTCAGCAGTATCCATTTGATATGTTGTACAAACTAAATATTACAAAACAATCTCCGAAATACCATCCAGAAGGTACTGTTTGGAATCATACTCTACTTGTAGTAGACGAAGCATCAAAAGTAAAATCAAAAAGTAAAAATCAAAAAGTATTTATGTGGGCGGCATTTCTTCATGATATTGGAAAACCTTCTACAACCAAGGACAGAAAGGGTAAAATAACCTCCTATGACCATGATAAGGTTGGAGCAACTCTATCAAAAGAATTTCTGCTATTTTTTACAGAAGATAAAGACTTCATTGAAGGAGTTTGCGAACTTATCAGGTACCACATGCAAATACTCTTTGTAGTAAATAATTTGCCCTTTGCAGATATACAGGGCATGAAAGAACACACAGACATCCATGAAGTGGCTTTGCTAGGATTATGTGATAGAATTGGAAGATTAAATAGCGATAGAGAAAAAGAGAAACATACCCTTCATCAGTTTCTCCAAAAATGCAAATAAATTTACTTTTTTAACTTCTTTTGAACAATTAAACATTTCCCCTATAAAGTGATTTGCCCTCTATGCTCGTGACATTATATGCACAAAACGGAATAATCTTGCCATCAGGACTTACTACATGTAAACTGCACTCATGCAACCTTTCAAGATCAATATTCCAGCAATCCTGAAAAGCCATTCCAGTAATAGTAAAACCATGAGATTTGAGCCGAGCAATAAAAATATCCATTTCATCCATTTTAACATTAGACTTATTCAAACTTTGATTGCTTTGAGAACTCTGCCTTACCCATCTTCGCATTACAAAGTTTCTGTTTTTTTCAACCCCAGAAGAATCGGTTTTGCTATTACAGCAGCATCCCTCTTTTCTAATTGTTAAGTGTTTTACACTGCCATCAGGCATTACTACAAAATCTCCATGAAAACCACAGCGTGCGTGATCACAACCTGATGGTGCAAAATATTCGACCTTAAAATTACCTCCTGTCTGCCTTTCAATTTCCCTTACTACCTCTGGCAAAGTTATACGTTGATTGTCGGAAGGAGGGGCTGGATATCTACCAAAATAACTTACAGGTTGAAAATGAATTTCTCTAACATCGGGAGCTTTTGACAATCCAAAATTTATTATATCTCCAATATTATCCTCGTTAACTCCTGGAACTATTGTAGGTACTAGCACAATTCCAAGATTATTATCACCGCAGTTTTTAATAGCATTTTCTTTTTCAGCAAGAAGATTTCGTCCCCTAAGCTTCCTGTATATATCATCTTTCGTTCCATCAAACTGCATAAAGACTGAAGATAATCCAGCTTCTTTTAGTATTTTTACATATTCAGGTTCTTGTGATAAACGAAGTCCATTTGTATTTAATTGTATATATGGGAAACCCATCTCCTTTATCATTCTAATTATTTCAGGTAAATCATTTCTCACTGTAGGTTCCCCTCCTGAAATATGAATAAAAGGTCTTCCAGCTTCTACAAGGACTTTAAGCCACTCCTTTATCTTATCAAAAGATGGATCTTCAACATTCCCTCCGCTGCTGGCAAAGCATACATTACAATTCAAATTACAACGCTGAGTTACCTCCAACAAGGCGCAGCAAGTTTGCTGTCTATGTTCAGCACATAAACCACAATCGTAGGGACATCCCTTCTCTACCTCAGTCAAACATTTTTGAGGGTGTATGGGCCACTTATCCTTTTTCCATGAAGTATAACAAGGTTCATCTTGCCCTCTCCAGATGATTGTAGAAAAATCTCCATGCTTATCACAATTTTTCTGCATGTAAATATCTCCGTTTATCAAAACATGTCTTGCAGGTATTTTTTTTAAACATACTGGACATAAACTTTCAGTTATATGAATTACATTTGTAGATTCATTCATGATAGCTCCTCCAAATCATAAGACATAAATATTTTTGTTTATTCTTTTCCTTCATCCATCATCCCAAAACATTCTGTAAAAAATACTTGATAATCAACTTTATACATTTCTGACACTTCTTTAAGAGCTTCATCAATTAATCCAGCTAATAATTGTGACTCACAAGCTGCCCTTATATTTATAATAACACGCAGTTTATTATATTTTTTCTGTATTTTTTTATCATATTCTGTTTTATAATCAATTCCAAGCAAAGATGCCTTTCCAAAATCGTTTTCTCCGCCAACAGCAAATATTTTAAGATGAGGAACATTACGTTTGTTTTTGACAAGTTTAATACGTATCGCTTCAATAAAATCATCAATAAACGCATTACAATCAAATTCCTTACCATCTTTTGCTTTTAGAAAAAATCGGCGGTTATACCAACTAAGTTTACTTTCTGCTGCTAAAAACTCAGCCCCACCATAACCTATATCAACAACTTTAAGCTTTGACTCATGTGACATAAAGTATTCCACAACTTCCTTAATATTTTTCTTTTCTCTTGCTGAAATAGCAAATACGGGAATATTAGGGCAAACTTTTCTAAGAAAGCTCAAATATTTTTCAATTTCATCATCTGTCAAAAGATCAATCTTATTTAATACAATACAATCTGCTTCTTCAAGTTGAGAACTTAGTAAATATATCATTTCTTCAGGTAAATTTATATCTGCTTTCTCCGGCATAATCATTCGCAGTCTTTCAGGATCTACAATAACCATAAATGGTGCTAATTCAAATTCTTTACCATAATCACTATTCAATTTGTGATAAACATGGTCTAATGCACCTACACCACAACCTGGAATATCAGACATCACAATATCTGCATTTTCCACATCTCGCAGTCTTCTAATTTTATCTACCAGATTTTCTGTCTGGTAGCAAATACAACCTCCAGCAATTTCTGTTACTGAACACCCTGTTGTTGATGTATAACCAGCATCGACAAGATTTTTAGCACCTAAATCATTAGCTATAATAGCAGCCTTTCCAATATTTTTATTGATATATTCGGTAAATGCAATCATACTTGTCGTTTTTCCAGCTCCCAAAAATCCACTGACAACCATAAATTTATTTTTTTTCATTTTATCCATCCTTCCAATTTTTTTAGATATATAATATCTCATACTTTGAGTAGTTCCGTGAGCCTTTACAGTTGCTAATAATACTTTTGTTTCAATTGTGCTTTTATACTCCTCTAATGGTAACGCCTAATTGCAACCGTTTTCATTAATTTTAAAAATTAGCTTTGCTGGACAGGAATTGGTTACATTCCAGATTGCTACCTTTACACGAACATTTTTTAATTATTAATTAGATCAAATCTCTTATTAGATTATATCTAGTATTATTTATAAGTATACCGCTTTTGTATTTAATGTCAATATATATCAATACTTTTATCAATATATCTTATATTACTTTCAAGTAGTATAACTTCAGTGTTAAGTAAAAGTTACTTTGTTTCAAGTAGATTGAAGATATTGTCAGCTGTATCTTTTTAATTCTTTATAACTCAAAACTTATGATACTAAGCTATATTATTATCAAAAATATTACTTGCCTGTTTCATTACAATTTTA
>DAIMMR010000259.1:0-5625 GCA_036720575.1 Clostridium sp. | reverse complement strand
AGACTTTGAGAAAAATATAATGGAACCTACTTTAAGAGGAATACAGCAGGAAAACTTAGATTATGTGGGAATAATCTTCTTCGGCATTATGATAACAAAAAAGGGAGTTTATTTGTTAGAGTATAACGTTAGAATGGGTGATCCTGAAACTCAAGCTGTACTTCCACTTATGAAAAGTGATTTTGTGGAGCTTATAGAAGCTGCCATAGCTGGAAAACTTCGTGAATTTAATTTGGAATGGAAAAAGGGAGCTTCCTGCTGTGTTGTAGCTGCTTCTAAAGGGTATCCTTTAAAGTATGATACCGGTTTTAAAATAGAAGGCATGGAAAAATCCAGTAATGTTTTTGCTGCAGGAGTTAAAAAAGAAAATGGACAGTTTAAGACATCTGGTGGAAGGGTTTTAGTAACTTACGGAATTGGAAATGATTTAAATTCTGCTGTGGAAGCTGCTTACTGTAATTTGAAAAAAATAAGTTTTCCAGGTATGTACTTTAGAACAGATATAGGAAAGTAAATTATAATTTTAGTGTAAAATTTAGAAAAACTGATCTGCCTTAATTTTCATAAGGTAGGTCAGTTTTTTAAATTAACAAAATGTAAAAGATTTTTCAGTGGAAATAATTTAAAAATAATAGTAAAATAGTTCTATACTGTATGGAGGTTAATTTAAATGAATGATTCGAGAAATAGACGAAGGAAAAATATAAAAAGAAAGAAAAAGTTTTCTCCTAGACTGTTCTTTTTGTTTATAATTTATGAGCTTATAGTAGTTGTAGTTACTAGTCCTTTGCTAGTATTTTATGGGCCATTTAAAAATGTAAAAAACCAGATAGTAAGCACGGCTATGGCTACTTTTACTCATCAATACATAGCTACTCTTTTTTTGTCAAAGGATGAAATAAATAAAATACTTCAAGAAGGTAAGAGTGGCCAAACTACTAGCCAGGAAGCTGAAAATCCAAATGCCGTAAATATAAATCATGTAGGTGATAAGGACATAAAAAGGTATGATATACCGAGCACAAGATTTGATGGCTATATTTTAGAGATAACAGATCCTAAGAGAATACGTATAGGATATACTAGTAAATTAAGAGAAGTTGGAGAAAGAACAAGTGAAATAGCACAGAGAAATGGTGCTGTTGCGGCTATAAATGGAGGTGGATTTACAGATAAATCTGGCGGGAAATATTGGGTAGGAACAGGAGGCTATCCAGAGGGAATTATAATATCTGGTGGTAAGGTAATATACAGTGATGTAAAATCTAATGAGAAAATAAATGTTACAGCTTTTACTCCAACTGGAAGACTTATAGTTGGAGACCACACGCTTAAGGAACTCCTTGCCGATGGCGTAACGGAGGCAATTTCTTTTAGGAACTCACTTATAATAAATGGCAAGACTGTATCAGTAGAAGATGAAGGTTTAAATCCTAGAACAGCTATAGGGCAGAAGGCAGATGGAACAATAGTCATGCTGGCTATAGATGGTAGAAAAGGATTGAAAATGGGAGCTTCATTAAAAGAAGTACAAAATATACTTTTGCAGCAAGGTGTAATTAATGCAAGCAATTTAGATGGAGGTTCATCCACTACAATGTACTTTAATGGAGAAGTAATAAATAATCCTTGTGATTGGAACGGTGAGAGAACTGTAGCTACAGCTATATATGTAAAACCTTAGAGGAGAGTGTGGTAGATGAAAAAACTTAAGAGAATAATTGTGTGGACAATGATTCCTATAGTTATGGAATTGGCAGGTCTTTTATTAGTAGATAAATTTTATTTTGGCGGTGACTCTAATTTCAATATAAAAAAAGTAGATACTACTTCAAAACAGACAGCCAACAAAATTAGTGTAAAAATACCTGAAGATGCAAAGATGGTGAAAGTATCCTACAGTGGAAATTACATATCATATTATGATGGCCAATCTTTACAGGTAATTGATATATTAAAAAATAGCAAAAAAGAAGTGGATCTACAAAATGACTTATCTTATTATACCTGGAACTTAGATACAGATAACATACTTATAGCAGAAAAGACAAGTGGAGGGTTAGAATCAAGAAATTTAAAATTTGAGACTTATGATGCAAAACGTGATTCAACTTATCCATTGAAGAATGAGGAGAAGAAACAGGAACTTTCAATATTACTTCCAGATGATTCTTATGATGTAAAACATATAGCTTTTTCTGGAGCTAGCAATGTAATCTATGTCAGCAGTGCTACTAATGGAGAAGGCAGCAGTAGAATATATAGAATTGATGTAATGATAAAGATGAATTTAGTCAATTTTGTAAGATGCCAGCTTGGAAATATAGCTGCTATAAATGGCATAAATGGTGATGAACTTATATATGAAGACAGGACTTCTAATAGAATAAGAACTAGCAGGGGGGGCATAATAGCTACTGGTGAAAATGCTATGCATTATTTATTAAACACAGACAACAATGACAATATTTACATAGGAAATGGAGAAGACAATAAAGTTAATAAAATATTTGTGGCAAATCTTAAAACAAATAAAAACAGCTGGAAGGAATATACACTTCCAGGTTCTGTGAATAAAAACGATATATATGTTACAAGAAGTGGTAATATATATATAAATGATTCAAAAAATAGTCAGGTAAAAGATATTACTACAGGCAAAGTTACCAGGTATTCAGGAAATTTTGTATCTGTATATAAATATGGAGTAATAAGTCAGGATGGAAAAAAGCTAACAAATAGTCTATTTTAGGTGCTTAAAGAAATAACTAGCCACTATGCTAGTTATTTCTTTGAAAATGCCTTAGTTGGATTTAAAATAGTATAAGTTACCGTCTTCTATAGAATAGTCTATGAGCTTTTCATTGTATAAATAGGATATGAATGCAGATATTCCTCCAAAATTCAAATGATATTCATGAAAGTTTAAAGATAAATTGTTTAAAATAGTTATGTCTTCTAATATGTTTTCTCTAGTGAGCGGTTGATCTAAAAGATCTAGAATTTGATTTTTATATTTATCTATATTTTTAATGTTTTTGTCCACTAAAGAATTTATTTCGCTTTTATCCAGTACTTTTTTGGAGTGGCTTATTACAAAGTAATCTGCATCTATGTCTTTAATTTTATTCAATGACAGGAGACTATCTTCTATATTATATAAGTATGGGAAGGAGTATTTATCCAGTATCTCGCTGCTGAATATGGAATCTCCAAGGAAACATACCTTTTCAGGAGTTACTATTCCTATTTGCTCTATTGAATGTCCAGGAAGTGCAATAATGTTAAATTTCTCGTCATTCAATTTATTTATGCCATATTCTAAAATGGAATCTACCTCTAGAGGTTTATTACTCCTGTTAAATGCTCTTGAAGGGTAGGATGAGGAAAGAATAGAGGAAAAGAGCTCTGTATTTTCCATAAATAATTTTTCCAATTTAGATGTATATACTAAACATCCTGGGTAATTTTTCTTAAAGTATAGATTTCCACCGCAGTGGTCTAAGTGATTGTGCGTATTTATTATGTACTTGGGATGCAGGCTGTTTTCTATAAGCAAATTTTCTATTTTTTTTGCTTCAGTGTTGTTTATGCCTGTATCTACAATTAGGCAGTTTTTATTTTTAAATATGAATACTCCACAGTTAGTGGGGGCATCTATGTAATAGGTATTTCCTTTTATCTTATTTAAAGTCACAAAAACACTTCCTTGAAATATTTAGATTATTATTTTGCATACATAGATGATAACATATTTTATCTTTAAATGTAATATAAAATAAAATTTTGAAATTCGTGATTTATAATGGTATAATTTCTGATAGGTATCTTTTCGTTAATATAATTTTAAATGGAGGTATTTTAAATGGATTCAGCTATGTCAGCTTTACTTGTATTTATGGGATTCATGGGCGTTATTCAAGGATTTGGAATGAAATATAATAAAGCTGTTAGAAAAAAATTTAGATTGGATGCAAAAGGTGTAGATCAAAAGTATGTTAATTTTAAAGCAAATTTTTTGATTATACTAGGAGGAATAATACTGATATTTCAATTGATTACTTTTATAAATCCTCCATTTGGTAGTAGATTGGAAATAATGCTGCCAGCAGTTTTACTGTTGGGTATTACTTGGAACTTTATATATAAAAGAATGAGAATTAAAAAAAATAATAAAGAGAAGTAAAACTCAACGTTAAAAAATTCCTACAGATTGTGTAGGAACTTTTTAATATCAACTTTTTCTCATACTGCACAAATTCCTGTTTGGGCATCTGGAACAGTCATGATCTTTTTTATTTAATTTTATATTCTTATCGGCTCCATATATGTATGCCATAGAACGCATAGAAGAAAGCATATAGTCTTCATTTACAGTTAGATTTAAAAAATTCTCTGCATCTAGTTTGTCTAGTATATATTTTTGACATTTAAGAGGAATCTCTCCATCTCCAGGAGAGATTCTACAGCTTAATCCTAGATGTAACGCCTTAGCTTTATCATATATGTGGCTAAAAAGTTGGGTGCTGAGTTCAAACAAATAAGATGAGGCCATGGCATCAAGCATCGTGCCTTCCTTCATATTTCCATAGGAAAAGAATTCATTTATCTTACCTGTGCAATTATCACCCATAGTTATAATACAATACACTATATATTCATAATTTTTTACAGCTTCAAAGTTAAAGTCATGTTCTCTTTTTTGTATTTCAAATAATCCTGTTGGTTCTATATTTTCATATAAAATAGGAAGAAGTTTATTGTATAGAGGTTCTATTTCTTCGTCTTTTAGTATACTGCCGTAGGATTTTAAAGTTTGTATTACCTGATCTTTGTCTAATTTAAAATCAAAGTCCAGTATTACATCCATTTTTCATTACCCCCAAAGTTAAGTTAATTAATGTTTAATGTAGTTAACCCACTGATTTCTAATATCCATAAAGTAATCATCTTCTGTTATAGAGTAAATTGACTCTAATAAATCTATGTGAATTTTGTGATAATCTAAAGCAGGATTAGCATCTCTAGATGTCATTAGATGACTTAAGTCATAACTGGTGAAACCACCTATATCATAATAAGGTAATACTATTTTTAAAGTTTTAATCCCCTGATTGAAGTAATAATTTGTTTCATCACTACTGATGGTAGGAACTGTTTTTGAAAGTTGGGACCAATCGTATATACCAAGTAATGTAAACATAAACCCGTTTAGCGTATAGGTAGGTATGGTATTTACATATTCTTGGAAGAATATATCGCTTTTAAATCTAGGTTCAAAACTTTCAAGGGTATCCATAACCCCACCCTGACTTATTGGTGTTATTAAATAGTTAAATGCCTTATTTCCTGCTTCTACATATTTTTGATTTTGTGTTATTTTGTAGGCGCGGGCAAATACGCTTAAAGCTTGTCCCTGAGTCATACTAGATGTCCAACCCACTGGAAGTAACTCGTAGGAATAGTAAGGGAATTCATATTTGAAACTTCCATCAGTATCCATATAATCTATGAGAAAATCAGCACATTTTATAAATTGATTTAATACAGAAGTATCACCATCTAAATACTTTGTATGTAGATAAAGTGCATATTGGCATATGGTAGCAAAATTATATTGATTTC
>DAIMMR010000258.1:0-5653 GCA_036720575.1 Clostridium sp. | reverse complement strand
ATTCTGTATGCAGTAATTCTTACTACTTTTGCCTACTAAAATTATACTCTAAGTTTTTACGTGTTTTATGAATTCACAGGAATATAAAAAATTTAAAATAATAGTTTGCATTAATATGAAATATAAGTAAATAATAAGATTTAAGATACGGTTAAAAAACGAACAGTAGTCAAAAAATGAGCACTATTTTTTGGCTACTTTGCTCTAAAAACGAACATAATATAATAAGTTACATAAAAAACTACCTAATTTGGATACTTTGGGCAGTGGCATATATATTGCTTATTATAAATAATAACATTAAATATTTCACCATTATTAAAGCATCTGTAATTCTCAGTATGAATATAATTGAAATTGGGAATTACAGATGCAGTTACAAAGGTACGTAAACGTATTTTGCTATTAAAATTTTTTTTAGATAGAAGGTAAAAGAATGTTTGAAGACATATATAAACAATTAGTAAATGAAGTAGATAAGGGACATCAATGTGTAACATTAACTTATATTGATTTACTTAGTACAGAAGAAGGTTCTATTATAAAAAAAGTTATTTTAACTAAAGAAAATATAGAAAAAAAGTCTTTCCCAGTTGATGATAATATTTATGAAAAAATATGCAGTTCTTTAGAAAGTGGCAAACTTGAAATGGTTGAGATAGGAGAAAATAAGAATGTTTTAATTGAACCATTTGTTCCTAAACCACGTCTATTTGTTTTTGGTGGTGGACACATAGCAAAGCCAGTGACAGAATTTGCATCAAGAGTGGGATTTTCTGTTACAGTTATAGATGATAGGCCTTTCTTTGCAAATAAACCAAGATTTCCTGAAGCAGAAAAAGTCATTTGTGAAAGTTTCGAGAAATCCTTCGATTTAATTAATTTGGAAAAGTCTGATTATATAGTTATTGTAACAAGAGGTCATAGATATGATGGAGTTGTTTTACGTAAAGTCTTAAAGTATGATCTTAGTTATGTTGGAATGATAGGCTCAAGGCGTAGGGTAACTGCTATGAAAAAGGAGCTGTTAGAAGAGGGATTTCCCAAAGAAAAGTTGGAATTAGTTAATGCTCCAATCGGCATAGATATAAACGCTATTACTCCAGATGAAATAGCTATTTCTATAATAGCACAGCTTATAAATTTTAAAAATAAAGAAACTATGAGCAAATTTGGTAAGAATTTTGCTATTCCTGAATTTGATAAAGAAGTACTAAAAAATGCATCTGAAAAATCACCAAAACCTAAAGCATTCATAACTATACTCTCCTCTAAAGGATCAGTTCCTAGAAAAGCAGGAGCTAAAATGATCACTTATCCTGATGGTATGAGCGTCGGAACTATAGGTGGAGGATGCAGTGAATCCTCTGTGCTGCAAAAGGCAAGAGAAATGATGAGGAAAACTGCAGGAGAAAGGAGCTTTTTCATAGAGCATGTAGATATGACTGGAGATGTTGCTGAATCTGAAGGAATGGTTTGTGGGGGAACTATGGAAGTACTAATAGAGGTAATTTAGAGAGGAGTTGAATTACAATGAAAAAGATTAAAACTAAAGAAGCTGTAGGTCATGTACTTTGTCATGATATTACACAAATTATTAAGGGAGAAAAAAAAGGTGTTGCATTTAAAAAAGGACATATTGTTACTGAAGAGGATATTCCTGTTTTATTATCAATAGGTAAAGAGAACCTTTATATATGGGAAAAACGAGAAGGCATACTCCACGAAAATGAAGCAGCAAAAATTCTTTATAATATTTGTAAAAATGACTATATGTGTCCCTCTGAGATTAAGGAAGGAAAAATTGAGTTAATTGCAGAAGAAGATGGTGTACTTAAAGTTGACATTGAAAGGCTTTGTAAAGTCAATTCACTTGGCGAAATGATGATTGCTACCCGTCACAATAATTTTCCTGTAAAAAAAGGTGATAAATTAGCGGGTACACGTATTATCCCTCTTGTAATTGAACAAGAGAAAATGGATAAGGCTGTTGAAGTCGCAGGAGATAAGCCACTTATAAAAATTATGCCATTTAAACATAAAAAAGTAGGTATTGTAACTACAGGCAGTGAGGTTTTTTATGGAAGAATAAAGGATACATTTGGTCCGGTTATTAGAGAAAAACTTGCGGAATATGATACGGAAGTTTTAGGACAAAAGATTTTAAATGATAAGCCAGATGAAATTACTCAAGCTATCAAGGACTTTATTAATGAGGGAGCAGAATTAATAATATGCACAGGTGGGATGAGCGTTGATCCTGATGATACAACACCAAGTGCAATAAAAAATACAGGTGCAAAAATTATTTCTTATGGTGCTCCTGTGCTTCCTGGTGCAATGTTTTTGCTATCATATTATAAAAATACAATTCCAATTTTAGGATTGCCAGGTTGTGTAATGTATGCTAAACGTACCATTTTTGATCTAGTTCTTCCAAGAGTTATGGCAGATGATAAGATAACGGTGGAAGATCTTGCAAGCCTCGGACATGGTGGCTTATGTCTTTCATGTGATGTTTGTTCTTTTCCTAATTGCGGCTTTGGAAAGTAGATGTTATAGACAATAAATTAAATTACTCAACTTTCGCAGTTTAAAAATATTGCGAAGCAATATTTTTAAAGAACAAAGAACAAAGTTCAAATATCAAATAAGGATAATTTTCTTCCTAACGTCAGAAAATATTAAAATTATAGATTTCCTGAGGTACGAGGAAAATCATCTTTATCTGTTCTTTGTTATTTGAACTTTGTTATTTTCAAAAGCTTTGCTTCGCAAAGTTTTTATATTAAGTCAAAATTTCGTATGTTCTAAAGTTGAGTCAAATTATTATATTATGTAGAAATATTTTAAAGAGAATATATAATTTATATATATTATTTAGTATAATAAAAATATATATTATATATGGATTTAAAGTAGGCGATAATACATTGGCCCTTTTCCATAAGGAGGGTAGTGCTGTGAAACAATATCAAATAATATATGATAATTTTGAAAAAATGCAGTATTTTATTTACAGTAATAATATCAATAATAGTGATAATATTTTGATTCAAATTTTTACAGCAGTAATAGAAATGAAATTTATTAAGGATCTCACAGATAAAATAGCATATATATTGCCTAAAGCAGAAATTATAGGTGCAACAACTGCTGGAGAAATATATGAAGGAAACGTGCTTAGTAAAACTACAATAATATCGTTTTCTATTTTTGAAAAAGTAAGAATTAAGGCAAAGCTTTTAAGGGATAAGAATGAATATAAGTTAGGAGTAAATATTGTTAAAGAATTAAGTGAAGATGATACAAAAGTCATTATATTATTTTCTGATGGATTGATCACAAATGGGTACGAGATTATTAAAGGTATAGAATCCGCAAATAATAAGATTATTGTTTGTGGTGGCAAAGCTGGTGACAATGGATATTTAAAGAAAACCTTTGTATTTACAAAGGAAGGCATTACAGAAAATGGTGTGGCTGCAGCTTCACTTACTGGAAAAAATTTAAATATTACAACAGAACGTAGTTTTTCATGGTCACCTATTGGAAAATTGATGACTGTTACTAAAGCTTTAAATAATAGAGTCTTTACAATAGATAATATTAAGGCAATTGATATTTACAAAAAATATCTTGGAGATGAAGTGGCCAAAGATTTGCCTATGTCTGCAACTGAATTTCCATTAATGATTAAGAGAAATGGTATCTACCTAGCAAGAGTGGTTTTTGGGTGCCATGATGATGGATCTTTGAGTTTTCTTGGAGATGTTAAAGTTAACGACAAGGTGCAGTTTGGTTATGGAAATGTAAATATGATAACATCTCAGGACTTAGAAATGACGAATAGATTAAAAAATAAGAATATTGAAGCAATTTTTATTTATTCCTGTTCAGTGAGAAGAAATTTTATACAGAATAAAATTGGCATTGAAACATCTGCTGTAAATAGTATTGCTTCAACCTTTGGATTTTTTACTTATGGTGAATTTTTTACTTTTAACCGTTCAAATGAACTTTTAAATACAGCAGTGACAATACTGGGAATATCTGAAGGTAACCAAACTTTTTATAAAAATGTACCAATGCATAATAATGAGAATGAAAACTCTTCAAAAAGCTTTTTTGAGGGAAAAGATGTTGGTGTAATTAAAGTGTTTACTAATCTTGTAAACCAAGTTACAAGGGAATTACAAGAGGCTAATAATGTGTTAGAAAAACAAAAATATAAAGTAGAGCAGATGAATAATGCTACAAAAGCTATTATGGAAATAAATAGTCACATGTTGTCTTCCTGCGAAATTGATAGCTTATTTGAAATGATACTTTGTAAGACATTAGATGTAATTCCAGGTGGTACTATGGGAAGTATTTTATTTATGAAAAATGATAAATTAGTTTATAAGGCTACGAAAGGATATTTCCCTAATAAAGTGAAAAAAGTAGGATATAAATTGAAGGATTTGTACCAATATAAAGTTCACGATATGAATATTAAAGAATTATGTAATCCTATAGTTATAAGTAACCTAGAAAAAGATTTGTTTAATGAAAAAGATAAATATAACTCATGGAAAAAGTTATTTGTTAAATGTCCTTATGAGCTTTTAACTTGTGGTATTTGCATTGATGGACGTGTTATGGGTTTTATTGATATATTTAATACAAATAAAAAAGAAAGTTTTAATGAAGACGATAAAAAGTTACTTGAATATTTATCTTATGATATTGCAGTGGCTTTTAAAAATGCTAAGCTGTTAGAAAATATTCTATATATGTCTAGATACGATAGCTTAACTAAAGCGTATAACAGGAGCTATTTTAATAAATTGTTGGATAAAGTTTTGAATAAAGCAAGACTTTCAGACGATATTTTTGTTATATGCATAATAGATCTAAATAACCTTAAAGCTATTAATGATACCTATGGTCACATTATAGGTGATGAAGTTCTGACGAAATTTGCAAATATATTTAAAAAAGAAATTTGCGAAGAGGATATTTTTGCGAGAATCGGTGGAGATGAGTTTGAAGTAGTATTTGTAAATAAGGATAAGAATAGTGTTATTGATATTATAAGTAGGGCTTCCCAGATACTTAAAGATTATCCTTTTAATTTAGATGGAGAAAAAAAAGAGATTAGTTTTGCTTATGGGCTTTCTCAGTTTAAAGATGATTCAGATGATGTTAATGAACTTTTAAAAATAGCTGACAAAAGAATGTATGAAAAAAAGAAAAAAATGAAGGATAGAAGAAAAATATGATGTATAATTTATGTTATACATCATATTTTTAGGTGTTATTTTTTATTTATTGGAAAATACACTTCTGTTACAAATTCATTGTGACTGCATTTAGAATCAGGACCTTTGATGTATTCATCATGAGGAGGTCCAGCTATTTTATAGGAACTTTTATTTATCCAGTCAAGGAGTTCAGCATAAGCTTCACCGATTTCACTATAAGGACCTATAAAAGTTGTGTGTACATATAAGCCGCCTTTTAAAACTTTAGTTGATACAGCATCTGTTTTTAGCTGTCTGTTTACTGGAATGCAAACTTCTATAGCTGCATTATTGTGATCAAAGTCATTGTCAGAATTTTGATCAAAATTCTGGTCGTAGTAAATAGTTTTTATATTTCCGGTAGG
>DAIMMR010000009.1:29381-32319 GCA_036720575.1 Clostridium sp. | reverse complement strand
AATAAGCATCAGGTGGAGTCAAAACTCCATCTGATGCCAAGAACTCTGTTTATACTAGTGTATTTTTACGCAAAAGTGGAGGAAAATAATAAAGATGATGTCTTTAATACACAAATTTGATGAATTTATCTTATTATATATAAAAAATAATATTTGCGGAACAATAGTTATTGATAAGTTTATGATACTTATTACTAGTTTAGGTAACGTGGAATTTATAATGTAGCAAAATTATTATATATATTTTTACAAATTAGACTATTATAGATAATTTATGATAAAATTAGAAGAGTACTGATGAAAAAAATCATGTTTTTGTCTAGTATGATATTTCTAAATTAAAATTAGATCTTCTAAAATATTTAGTTAAGCTTAAAGATTTATCAATAAGGGGGGTAATAGTATTTATAAAAAGGTATTTACAAATGTTATCCTTATATTGTTTACTGTATTACTTTTAAAAGTTATGTCTGTAACTTTTTATTACAATACCAATTCTCTTTCTCTTAAATATTCGTCTAATATAAAAATTAATAAATTAAATGATATAAGTTATAAAAGAAAGGACAAGGTACCAAAAAAAGTTAATAATACTGTAATGCAAAATGAACCTATAGTAATAGCTCATCGTGGAGCAAATAGATTTGCTCCTGAAAATTCCATTCCTGCTATTGATATTGCAGGTAAAATGGGATATTGGGGAGTAGAATTAGATGTATGCTCTTCCTCCGATGGCGTTTTATATTTACTCCATGATCCTACACTTAATAGAACAACTAATGGAAGGGGACCAATAACAAAAAAGTCGTCAGACAAAATAGATGAGCTTAAGATTGATAAGGGGGCAAATATAGCTCAATATCCTAATTTAAAAGTGCCTCGATTTGAGGAAGCAATGGCGGAATGTTCTAAATACAATCTCGTACCAATATTTGAAATTAAATTTCTAAGTAAAAGAAATAGAGATATTAATACATTTTTAGATCTTATCCATGAACATGGTTACGAAAAAAAAGTCATTGTTCATTCATTTAATTATCCAGCTTTGGAATACTTGCGAAGTAAGGATAATGAAATCCGTATAATGCCAATTATAAATCCAAATAGCAGACTCCATGGTTATATGTATGCAAAGTCTTTAGGGGCTGTAGCTTTAGATTGCAGACAGGATTTACTTACTACGAAAACTGTACAATTGGCTCATAAAGATGGATTAAAGGTATTTTGTTGGACAATTGATAGAACACAAGATTTTAAAAGAGCTACTAAAATGGGGGTAGACTATATATATTCTGATAATATCTATCCAACTAAGAAAGAAGTAAAATTAAGAAAAAATCCTCTGTAGGTATTAAAGTGCAATTGAGAATTGAGAATTGAGAATTAATAGTTATGGATGATTTTCTTCCGTTAACACTACAGAAAATCTAAAATATAGCGCTATTGCAGCTTTATTGCAATAACTTTTAAATTTAATATTTTTGAAATTGCAATGCGCATTGATTGAGCCCTTTTGTATGAAAGATTATTAGCCCTTAAGGATTGACCATATAGTAGCATCGTAAACATCAATAGCATAATTCATTCTTCCGTACATTTAGTTTGTGGAAGAAAATATTTTTTATTCTGCATAAGTTAAGTTATTAGTTAAAAACTCTATATTATAGTTTTCTAACTTAAAAATCAACTTATACGTAGGCATATTTTTACAATAATGAAGCTCGATTAAATATTTTTCTTAGCCTTATCAAAATATTTAATCGAGCTGAATGTTGTAAAAAATATCTGGAGTATAAGTTGATTTTTTGTTTTAAACTCTATAGATCATTGAGGTTACTTAAATAAGATATGAATTAAATCAATAGCTGTTTTATTACAAACACTATAATTAACTTCAAGTCCGTTTCTAGTTCCTTCTATAATTCCTGCTGTCCTTAATTTTTGTAGGTGTTGTGATAAAGTTGACTGAGGAATTTCAAGGCAATTTTGCATGTGGGTAACATTACAACAACCTTTATCTAATAGTCCTCTGACTATGCATAGTCTAACAGGATGTGCCAGTACCTTAAGAAGTTCAGCAGTATCGGCATACTCTTTATAATTATTGTCCATAGTTCTACCTCACTATTTTGCTATATTTGAATCTTTACATTTATATATTATGATGTATAAATATAAACGTCAATATATAATAATTATAAAAGATTTATTAAATTTTAAAATAGTAAAATATAATTATGTAATATATAATATAGGCAAAACTAATTAGTGTACAAGCAAGTACACTAGATATGTAAAGGAGATTAAGAGTGAATTTAATAAAATTTGTATAAATTATGGAACTTTAAATAAGAAAAATTATAGTTTTGATAGAAAAAAGATTAAAGGGATACATCTTAAACAGACTATTTTAATGCAGATTTTTGGCTATTTTACTATAGAAATAGAAAGTATAGGATATGGAGATGAAAAAGGAGAAAAAGCTATACTATATCCTATATGTAATAGCCAATTGAAAGATAAAATATTAAAAGATTTACTTGATGAATTTTTATATGAAGATAATTTTAATAAGCCTCTTAGTAATGTATATTTTGAATTTTTTTATAAAAAAATTATATTTTGGATAATTGTGACTTGCATAATTGCGTTTACCAAACCAAGTTTTATTTTATTTAGCATAGCCTTACTTATAATGTTATTTGGTATAGGACATATGGAATTTAAAAATACTGCTTTAGGAATAAATAAAGATTTAGTTTGTGTATGCCATAATAGTTTTAATAAAACTCAATCTGTTTTAAAGATGTCGACTATACAATCTGTGACTTTATCATATAATTATTTTCAGCACAATAAGGGAGTTTGCAATTATAAATTTATTTTATATAGTTCTAATTACGGTAAAGAGTTAAAGGTTAAAAATTTAAAAGATAAT
>DAIMMR010000009.1:0-29281 GCA_036720575.1 Clostridium sp. | reverse complement strand
GGTGGAGCCGGATACATAGGCAGTCATATGATTGCGGAGTTATTGGAAGATAAAAAAGAAGTTATCGTATTAGATAATTTTGAAAAAGGACATAGATCTGCAATTTTAGGTGGAAAGGTATATGAAGGAGATTTAAGAAACGATAATATACTTGACAGAGTATTTGGAGAAAATGAAATTGAAGCTGTAATAGATTTTGCTGCTTATTCTCTTGTAGGGGAAAGTGTAGATGAACCTCTTAAATACTTTGACAATAATGTAGGTGGAACTTTAAATTTGCTTAAAGCAATGAGAAAGCACAATGTAAAGTATATTGTATTTTCATCAACGGCAGCTACTTATGGGGAACCAAAAAGTATACCTATTTTAGAAAATGCAGTTACATATCCTACCAATCCCTATGGAGAATCAAAGCTTACAGTGGAGAAAGTTTTGAAGTGGAGTGATAGGGCATATGGTATAAAGTATGCTGCACTGAGATATTTTAATGCAGCTGGAGCACATATAAATGGGGTTATAGGAGAAGATCACAGACCTGAAACTCATTTAATTCCAATAATACTTCAAGTAGCCTTAAAAAAGAGAGATAAAATATTCATATTTGGGGATGATTACAATACAGAAGATGGTACCTGTGTTAGAGATTACGTTCATGTAACTGATTTAGCTAATGCTCATCTTTTAGCACTGGATAAAATTATGGAAAATAATGAAAGCAAGATTTATAATTTAGGTAATGGAAAAGGATTTTCTGTAAAAGAAGTAATTGAAGTTTCAAGGAAGGTAACTGGGGAAAAAATAGAGGCCGAAATTGCACCTAGAAGACAAGGAGATCCAGCAGTGCTTGTGGCTTCTTCACAAAAAGCCCAGGATGAACTTGGATGGAAGCCAAAGTATAATTCTCTGGAGAACATTATTGGGACTGCCTGGAATTGGCATAAAAATCATCCAGATGGTTATGAAAAATAATAGAATACAAACAAGAGAGGAGTTGAGTGTTGTTAAATAAATAGAAATTTATTTAACATAAAATTATGGATTATAAAGAAATAATAGCAGAAAGAATTAAAGAAAATGTGGATTTAGAATTGGATTTTATAAAAGGTTTGATAGAGATACCTCCAAAGCCTGAGATGGGAGATTATGCCTTTCCATGTTTTCAATTGGCAAAGACATTAAGAAAATCTCCAAATATGATTGCAGAAGAACTAAAAAGTAAATTAGACAAAGAATATTTTGAGAAAGTTGAAAACCTAGGACCTTATTTAAATTTTTTTGTAGATAAAGCAGCCTTTTCAAAAGATACTTTAGAGAAGGTATTAAAAGAAGGAGAGAATTATGGAAAATCTGAGCTAGGTAAAGGAAAAAATGTAGTTGTAGAGTTTTCGTCACCTAACATAGCAAAGCCATTTCATGTAGGACACCTTTTTAGTACATCTGTTGGGAATTCGTTGTATAAAATAATAAGTTCTCAAGGGTATAACTGTACCAGGATAAATCATTTGGGAGATTGGGGAACTCAATTTGGAAAGCTCATATCTGCGTATAAAAGATGGTGTGATGAAGATTCCCTACATAAAGATCCAATAAAAGAGCTTTTAAGAATATATGTTAAATTTCATGAAGAAGCTGAAAAAGATCCTTCACTCAATGAAGAAGGTAGAATGTATTTTAAAAAATTAGAAGATGGATGTGAGGAAGAAGTTACTCTCTGGAAAACATTTAAGGATTTAAGCCTTAGAGAATTTAAGAAGATATATGATCTTTTAAATGTAGAATTTGATTCTTATGCAGGAGAAAGTTTTTATTCAGATAAAATGGATGCTGTAGTAGATGAAATAGATAAGGCAGGTATTTTAGTTGATAGCAATGGAGCAAAAGTTGTAATGCTTGATGATTATAATTTACCTCCTTGCATTGTAAAAAAATCAGACGGAGCTACTATATATGCAACCCGTGATTTGACTGCAGCCATATATAGAAAGAAAACCTATGATTTTGACAAATGTATATATGTAGTAGGACTTGACCAGTCACTTTACTTCAGACAGATATTTGCAACCCTTAAATTAATGGGAAAGGATTGGGTTGACTCATGTGTACATGTAGGTTTTGGACTTGTGAGATTTGCAGACAAAAAACTTTCCACAAGAAAAGGAGATGTAATATTTTTAGAGGATTTATTGAATAGATCTATAGAGAGAACTCTTGAAATAATAAACGAAAAAAATCCTGATCTTGAAAATAAGGAAGAAGTTGCAAAAAAGATAGGAGTAGGTGCTGTTGTATTTACTTATTTAAAAAACAACAGAGAAAGAGATATAGTGTTTGATTGGAATGAAATGCTAAGCTTTGAAGGAGAAACTGGCCCTTATGTACAATATAGCTATGCTAGAGGAAAGAGTATATTAAGAAAAGCTCCTATTGTAAGTGAGAATGTAGATTACAGTAAGTTAAGTAGTAAAGAGGAATTTGAACTTGTAAAAATACTCCATGGTTTTAATAAGTCTATATTAAATGCTATAAATAAGTTGGAGCCATTTATAGTAACTAGATATGTAATAGATGTAGCTAAAGCCTTTAATAAGTTTTACAATGCACACAGCATTATAAATGCTGAAGATGAAGGCGTAAAGGTAGCTAGAATTCAGCTTGTAAAGGCTTCCTGCCAGGTAATAAAAAATGGCTTGAATTTACTTGGAATAGATGTAGTAGAAAAGATGTAAAAATAGCATTTGCATTTTGAATTCAATTCTACAGCAGAATGGAGATGGAGAAGTTACTTAGTAACTAGGTTATGGAAATCAAAGAGTATAAACAGCGTATAAATATTTCAGAAGATATATTTTCAAATTGTAATATGTATGATATAGTATATTTTGATATAGAGACAACAGGATTTGACAGAGAACATGACAACATAATACTTATATCTTTTGGAAGATTCTTAAGCAGGGATGACTTTGAAATGAAACAGTATTTTTCGGATGTTTTAGAAGACGAAAGAGAAGTTATATATAATTTTGGATTAGATGTAAAAAAATATAGCAGTTGGTGTTCCTATAATGGAATAGCATTTGATGAGCCTTTTATAAAAGAAAGGGCTCATCAAAACAACATGTGTTTTGAAGCTCCTGAACATCACGTAGATTTGTACAGGCTAATAAGACCATACTATAAACAACTTGGAATGGAAAGATGTAATTTAAAGACCGTAGAAAAGCATGTGGGAATAGACCGAAAAGATAAAATAGATGGTGGAATTAGTGTAGATCTGTATAAAAAATTTTTAGAAAGTAAAAATGAAAATATAAAGAAAACTATAATGCTGCACAATTATGAAGATGTTTTAAATTTACCCAAAATACATGAATTTGCTTGCAAAATTAAAAATAATAATTTGCTTGTAAGGGAAGATTGTATTACAGAGAAACAGTTAAAATATTTAAAAATACTTTTGAAAAAGAATAATATACAACTAGATATTCAATTAGAAAAAGTATCTAAAAGAGCGGCTTCTCATGTCATAGACCGTCTCCTAAAAGGTGAAAGTAATTGTGATGAATTAGTAAATATAATAAATAATAGTTACTAATACTTTTAATATAAAATTAAATTTTTAAAATATTTGTACTTTATATTGAAAAATAATTGTATAATTGAAATAAGGAGGGATAATAGTATGGTAGGAGAAATAATGCGTTCTGATATTGTAAAATTAAAGAGAGAAGATAGTCTTCATAAAGCTCTAGAGATAATGTATGACCATAATATAAATGGAGCACCAGTAGTTGATGAAAACGGTAAACTAACAGGTATGATAGTAAAAGCAGATATATATAGGTTCTTAATGGAAGAAGGACATTATGATACATGTCCTGTTGACTGGGTTATGGCAAAGGATGTAATTACAGCTAAAAGTGATGAAGATATTTTAGCTGTTGCAAAAAGACTGAGAGAAAAAAACATAGTATCTATTCCTGTAATTGATGATGAAAATACGGTTAGGGGAATTATATCTATTGAAGATATAATGGATTATGTTATAAAAAAGTCCTGATATTTATCCGATGACTACCTGCTCTAATACTCCCGCTTTTCCAAGTGTACGTTGCGAGCAGCTACGTCCCTGGATAACGATTTTTCCTAAAGGATAACGCCTTCTAAGTGCTGAAGCACTAAGAATCCTGTTAATAAGCATTAGGTGGAGTTAAAACTCCATCTGATGCTTAGAACTCTGTTTATATCAGAACTTTTTTATATTATTACAATCTTTTGTATGATATGGACATTTTGAACTAGTACAGCATCCACAATCACATTTAGCTTTATTTTTAATACTTCTATAAAGTATATAAAAGGCTGCACCTGCAATAAGTATTGTTATTATAATTTCTAACAATTAGAACACCTCCATTACTTAAATACCAATGAAGCTATATTAAACACAATAAAAGAAGATATCCACGCCAGTAAAAGTTGGTATGTTACGGAAAATATTGCCATTTTGCTTCCGTATTCTTTTTTCATGGTTGCTATTGCAGATATACAAGGGGTATATAGCAATACAAAAACTAAGAATGCATAAGCGGAAATAGGGGAAAATTGACTTTGAAGAGAGGTGACTAAATTTCCACCATATACAATACTCATAGTACTTAATACAATTTCTTTTGCAGTGATACCTGTAATAAGTGATACTGAACTTTGCCAGGTGCCAAATCCCATTGGTGAAAATATAGGACTTACTAATTTACCGATAGAAGATAGAATACTTTTATCCATGGATACCATACCAGATAAACTAAAGTTAGACAAAAACCAGATTAAAACTGACATGGAAAATATTACGGTGCCTGCTTTTTTTAAGAATCCCTTAGCTTTTTCCCAGGTGTGAAATAACAAACTTTTTAATTCAGGAATATTGTATTCAGGAAGTTCTATTATAAAAGGTTCTTCGTCTTTTTTAAATAAGGTATTTTTAAAAATGAGGCCAATTAAAAAGGCTATAAAGATTCCAAGAATGTACAAAGAAAATACTACAGTAGTCTTATTTTTAACGAAAAAAGCTGATGCAAATAGTGCATATATAGGTAACCTTGCATTACATGACATTAAAGGTATAAGTAATGCTGTTAATTTTCTGTCTTTTTCACTTTCAAGTGTTCTAGAAGTCATAATTGCAGGTACAGAACAACCAAAACCTACTATAAGTGGTATAAAAGCTTTTCCAGACAACCCCATTTTCCTCATAAGTTTGTCCATTATAAAAGCTCCTCTTGCCATGTATCCACTGTCTTCCAGAAAAGATACTCCTAAAAATAAACAGAATATAACGGGAAAAAATACAACTACAGATCCTACACCAGATAAAATACCATCTACTAAAAGAGAACTAAACCAGTTACTTGTTCCTGCTAAGAGTATCTTTAAATCTGGTTTTAAGAAGCTTTCTAAAAAATTGTTAAAGATATCTGCGACAGGTTGACCTACCCAGCTAAAAGTAAATTTGAAAATCAATATTAAGCATATTAAAAATATTGGATAAGCTAAAAATCTATTTAAAACTACTTTATCTATTTTTTCAGTAGTTGAAGTAATATTTTTTTTTGTTTCCTTAACACACTTGTTTAAAACATTATTTATATAGGAATAGGCTGCTTTTTCATTTTCAAAGATAAATTTGCTATTATCTGTTTCCTTTAAAAAGTTGCCATTTTTAAGAATTTCAAGAAGATTGTCTATACCTTTGCCTTTAGCTGCTACAATTGGAACCACTGTTACTCCTAGTTCTTTAGAAAGTGCTAAAAAATCTATTTTTAATCCCTTAGATTCTGCTGCATCCATCATATTCAAAACTAATATAATAGGTTTATTAAATTGTTTCAATTGAGTTGTAAGATATAGATTCCTATTTAGATTTGACGAATCTACAATATTTATTATTACGTTTGGATTTCCTGTAAGTAAAAATTCTTTGGATACTTTTTCTTCATTAGAATATGTGTCCATGGCATATATTCCGGGCAAATCTACAATTTTTATAAAATTATCTACGTAACCTTCTTTTTTTTCAACGGTTACTCCAGCCCAGTTTCCAACATATTGATTTGAACCAGTTAGATGATTAAATAAAGAAGTTTTCCCTACGTTTGGGTTGCCAAGTAAAGCTGCTACGATCATATTACTCCTCCCGTCTATAACTTCATTATTAATAATTTTACACAGGGACATTTACTGATATATTTTGTGCATCCTTTTTACGTATAGCTAAATTGAAACCTCTTAAGTTTATAACTATAGGATCCCCTAAAGGAGCACAATTTTTTAATAATACTTCAGTCCCTTCTATGCATCCAAGAGCAAGAAGTCTTTTAACTAATTTTTCATTACCACTTATACTTTTTATCATTCCAGTTTCACCTAGTTTTAAATCGCAAATACTCATATAAAGCCACCTCCCAATTTCTTAAATATAATGAAAATCATTATCATTTCTAATATTATAATATCATATTAGAAATATACTGTCAACCGATTATTTTTTTTCCGAATATTGATATTATAAGTATGTATGTTAAAATAATAAGATATATTTATGTTTTTTCAAATAATAGTTAAGGAGAATAAAGAGTATGAGTACAGCAGCTTTTTTTGATATTGATGGTACATTATATAGAGAGGGTCTTATAACAGAGGTCTTTAAAAAACTGGTAAAATATGAAGTAATACCTGGAGAAAGATGGTATAAGGAAGTTAAACCAGAATATGAAAAGTGGGATAAAAGAGAGGGAAATTATGATAATTATCTTTTAAAGATTGCTGGTATATATATTGAAGCTATAAAAGGTCTTCACAGATCTCAAATAGAATTTATAGCCAAAAATGTAGTTTCACAAAAAGGTCATAGGGTATATTCTTATACTAGGGATATGATAAAATGGCATAAGGAGCAGGGACACAAGGTTATAACTGTATCGGGAAGTCCAGTGGAGCTTGTAAGGGAGATGGCTGTTAGATATGGATTTGACGATTATGTAGGAGCTGTGTATATTATAGATAGTAGGGATATTTATACGGGAGAAGTTGTTCCTATGTGGGATAGTGTTAGCAAAAAAAAAGCCATAGAATTATTAGTTAAAAAATATGGTATAGATTTAGCAAAAAGTTATGCATATGGGGATACTTCAGGAGATTTTGCAATGCTTAATATGGTTGGAAATCCTGTCTGTGTAAATCCAACCCGGGAACTTTTGAAAAAAATAAAAGATAATAGTGTTTTAAGCGAAAAGGCAAAAGTAATAGTAGAAAGAAAAGATATGATATATAAACTAGAAACAAAGTGCATAAATGATATATAAATTGTTTATGTTTTAAAATGAATTGGAGAAGAGTGATAAAGTGATAGAAAGACTTAATGATGTTGGTGCTGAAATGCCTATGACAGAAAGTTCACTAAAAGTAGAGAATAATAACTGTGTTTTTAAAGATTCCATATTTTTTGATTTAGAGCATTATATATATAAGAAACCAATATGTATAGGAGTATTTGGATGCTGCTTTTATGATTATAAAAATCAAATTTTAAAAGTAACTCAGTATATGATAGAAAACAGCAAAGATGTAAGAGATATACTTGATTTAGCAAGAAGTTACTTTGAAACTATGATTGAAATGGGGAAAAAATATATAGTGACTTTTTCAGGCAACAATGATTTTACAGTAATAAACTATCTTTTTGAGAAATATGGTATAGAATTTAATATAAAAGATTATTTTATAAGTATAGATTTGCAAAAAGAATATGAAAAGGAAATGCATAAATCCATAGGGCTAAAAGCATTGGAAAAAAAATTTGGGATAAATAGGGAAAATGAAGTGATAAGTGGTTCAAATTTGGCCAAAACCTTTAGTAAAATAGCAAAGGACAATGAATATATAAAGAGAATGCCTGAAATGAAAAAACAAAAAATATTATTGTATAATGAGCAGGATGTGGTAAGTTTATTTGATATATATACAAAGTGGAATGATGTTTTTGCAGGTTCTGCTCAAAATATGTAGAAGATTTATCCGATTGCTACCATTGCTAACACCCCCATCGCACACAGCGAAAGCGACTATTACTAAATCAAGGATTTGGGATATCTGCTTTTTTACCAAAGTGGGGGATAAGCACTGCTACGCGCCTGGATAAGTTCTTCTAATGTTCAGCTGGAGAAAGTCATCCTTATAAGCAAACTCCACCTGAACCTAAGAATCACTTGATATAAATATAAGATAAAATGGATTGAGGTGGCTCATTTGATGTTTACACCTATAAAGAGTACAAAGGTATATGAACATGTAATAGTGCAAATTGAAAATATGATTATGGATGGTACTTTAAAAAGGGGAGACAAACTTCCTTCTGAAAGAGAGTTAGTTGATAGCTTTAAAGTAAGTAGGACTTCTATAAGAGAGGCTTTAAGGGCACTTCAAGTTATAGGGCTCATAGACAGCAGGCAGGGGGAAGGAAATTTTATAAAACAAAGCTTTGAGGATAGTTTGTTTGAACCATTGTCCATAATATTTATGCTCCAGGGTGGAAAACCTGAAGAAATAATGGAAGTTAGAAAAATTATAGAAGTGAGGACAGCAGCTATAGCTGCAGAAAAAATAAATGATGAGCAGCTAAGCAATCTGGGGAGATTAGCAAATGCTTTCAAAACTTCTAAAGATGAGAAAGATAATGTAGAATTTGATAAACAATTTCATTATCAAATTGCCCAAGTTACTGAAAATTTTTTGATAAAAAATATTTTAAATTCAATGTCTTTTTTAATGGATTCCTTTTTAAAAGAGGCTAGAAGTAAGATATTGGTAGATAAAGGAAATCTATCAGTACTTGCAGTACAGCATATTAAAATATATGAAGCCATTAAAAATCATGATGCTGCAATAGCTTCAGAAGAAATGAAAAAACATTTAGATTTTACGGATAAGTATATTAAAAATAATATGTAGTCATCGGATAAATAGTTAACTTATTAACGTTAATAAGTTAACGGGTAGTACACTATAATATGAAAATTAGGGTACAGATAAAAATTTTTATCTGTACCCTAATTTTATGAAAACGTTACGACTACAACATAATTTAATTAATTCAATTTATTATAAGTAATGTTAACAATATAACAATTGTAGAAAAATTGAAATGATTATGCTAATATAATGTCAAAAGTGGTATTACCATAATACCAATAAGTTCTTTTCAAGGGGGATTAAAATGAACAATTATTTACTTTTTCTTATTGCACTCATACCAATTGTTTGGCTAATGGTATCACTTGGGGCTCTAAAAATTCCGGGACAAAAGACATGCCCTTTCACATTAGTTGTTACTATGATTTTAGCTATAATTGTATGGAAAATGCCAATTTTTAATGCAATTACGGCGGCACTTGAAGGTGTAGCTCTTGCAATATGGCCTATTATGATTGTCATTATAGCTGCTGTTTTCACCTATAATGTTACAGTTTACACTAAAAGCATGGATGTAATAAAAAAAATGATGACAGGCATTACTACAGATAAAAGAATATTAGTTCTAATTTTAGCCTGGGCCTTTGGAGGATTTATGGAGGCTATAGCGGGATTTGGAACTGCAGTTGCCATACCTGCAAGTATACTGGCAGGACTTGGATTTGATCCTGTATTTGCAGCTATAATATGTCTTATTGCAAATACAACGCCTACTGCATTTGGAGCAATAGGAATCCCTGTAACAACTCTTGCAAAAGTTGCAAATATTAATGTAACTCAGCTAAGTTATGCAGTAGGATTGCAGCTTGTAATTTTAATTGTGGTTGTTCCAGTTGTGCTAGTAATGCTTACAGGGAAAAGTGTGAAGGCCATAAAGGGATTTTGGGGAATTTCCCTTGCATCAGGAATTTCTTTCGCAGTTCCGCAGCTTTTAGCTGCAAAATATCTTGGAGCTGAGCTTCCAGCTATACTTGGATCTGTTTGCTGCATGATAGTTACAATTGCTGTAGCTAAAATATTTTATAAAGATACTGCTGATAAACAAGTAGAAAAGGTTTCCACAAAAGAAGGAGTAATTGCATGGATGCCTTTTATACTGGTATTTTTGTTTGTAATATTGAGTAGTGCCCTGTTCCCACCAATAAATAAGGCGTTGTCTTCCGTAAAGACTTCAGTACTTATTTATTCGGGAAAAGGAGGATCACCTTATACATTTAATTGGTTGTCCAATCCAGGAACTTTAATTATAATAGCTACATTTATTGGTGGACTTATCCAGGGTGCTAAATTTAGGGAAATAATTGGAGTACTTGGAAGTACCTTTAAGCAGATGTATAAGTCAGCTATCACTATAATTGCCATAGTAGCTCTTGCAAAAGTAATGGGCTACAGTGGGATGATAAAGTCTATATCAATTGTTTTAGTAGCGGCTACTGGAAGATTTTATCCACTTATTGCTCCTATAATTGGTGCACTTGGAACTTTTGTAACTGGAAGTGATACTTCATCTAATGTGCTATTTGGAGGACTTCAGGTTGAAGTTGCCAAATCGCTTGGATTAAATCCGTACTGGCTTGCAGCAGCTAATACTGGTGGAGCAACAGCAGGAAAGATGATTTCACCTCAAAGTATAGCAGTTGCAACAGCAGCTACTGGACTTGTAGGGCAAGAAGGAAAGATACTAAATTCAACTTTGAAGTTTTGCATAGTTTATGTAATTGTTTTAGGAATTATTGCTTACTTTGCAGGACCTATGTTTGGATTTAATTAGATTTTGATACTTATGAAAGGAGAATTTGATTATGCCTAAAGTATGTTTACCTTATAGTAAAAAGACAATTGAAATTGAAATTGATGATAAAAATTTAGCTGGAGTTTTAAGATCAAGGGCAGAAGATTACAAGCCCCAATTTGGAGAAGCTGAAATAGTTGAGAGAGCACTTGATAATCCGATTGCTTCATCTAAATTGGAGGATTTAGTAAAAGGCAAAAAGGATATGGTTATAATAACTAGCGACCATACGAGACCTGTGCCAAGTAAAATAATAACACCAATACTTTTGAAAAGAATAAGAAAGGTAAATTCAGATATTGATATAAAGATTTTAATAGCAACAGGATTTCATAGGGCTACTACTAAAGAAGAACTTATAGCTAAATTTGGAAAAGATATAGTTGAAAATGAAAATATAATAGTACACAATTCTAGAGATGAAGAGAGCCTTGTTAAAATTGGAACACTTCCATCAGGGGGAGATCTCATAATAAACAAAATTGCTGCTGAAACTGAACTTTTAATAGCAGAAGGTTTTATAGAATCTCACTTCTTTGCAGGATTTTCAGGAGGAAGAAAGAGTATTTTACCTGGAATAGCTTCTGCAAAAACCATAATGGCAAACCATTGTTCTGAATTTATAGCAAGTCCTTATGCAAGGACAGGTAAGCTTAACAATAACCCTATACACAGGGACATGTTATATGCTGCAAAAAAAGCAAAGCTTGCATTTATAGTAAATGTAGTTATAGATGAAGATAAGAAGATAATAAATGCTTTTGCAGGAGACAGCAGGATTGCCCATGAAGAGGGATGTAAATTTGTAGAGGATTTATCTAAAGTTGATAAAGTCCAAGCTGATATTGCCATTTCGACAAATGGAGGATATCCACTGGACCAAAATATATATCAGTCAGTTAAAGGTATGACTGCAGCTGAAGCTACTTGCAAAGAAGGAGGCGTAATAATAATGGTGGCTGCCTGTAATGATGGCCATGGAGGTGAAGGATTCTATAATAATTTGGCAAATGCAAATTCTCCAAAGGAGTTTTTAGAGAAAGTTTCTAAAGTGCCTAGAGGAGAAACAGTACCTGACCAATGGGAGTCTCAAATACTTGCCAGAATATTAAGTACACATACTGTAATAATGGTAACAGATATGTGTGACCCTGAAATCATAAAAAACATTCATATGCAGCATGCTTCAACTGTTTCTGAAGCTTTAACAAGAGCATATGACATTATGGGAAAAGATGCAAAGGTAGCAGTGATTCCTGATGGAGTTTCAGTTATTGTAAGTTAATTTACAATTCATATAAACAGAGTTCTTGGTTTCAGGTGGAGCTTTTTTCTCCATCTGAAACTTAGAAATCGTTATCCAGGGGCGTAGCAGCCGTTATCCCCCACTTTATAAGAAAAGCAGATATCCCAAATCTTTGATTTGGTGACAGTCGCTTTCGCTGTGTGCGATGGGGGTATTACGGCTGGTAGCCATCGGATAAAAGATTTTTAAATTCATATAAAAATTTTGGAGGTAACTTAAATGGATATATTAGTATGTATAAAACAGGTACCGGGAACTTCTAAAGTTGAAGTTGATCCTGTAACTGGTGTTTTAAAAAGAGAAGGAATAGATTCCAAAATGAATCCTTATGATCTATATGCACTTGAAACTGCACTTAGGATCAAAGAAGAAAAAGGAGGAACAGTAAAAGTTATAAGTATGGGACCTCCCCAGGCTGCTGATGTTATAAAAGAAGCTTATATGATGGGTGCAGATGAAGGTGTGCTTCTTTCAGATAGAAAATTTGCAGGAGCTGATGTACTTGCAACGTCCTATACTATTGCTCAAGGAATAAAGAAAATGGGACATATAGATTTAATATTATGTGGAAAGCAGACTACAGATGGAGATACTGCACAAGTTGGACCTGAAATGGCTGAATACTTGCAAATACCACATATAGCTAATGCACTTAGCATAGAAAAGGTTGAAGAAAAATCAATGGTAGTGAAAATGGATATGCCAAATACAGTTGAAGTAGCTGAAATAAAATATCCCTGCCTTTTAACAGTGGAAAAAGATATATTTCAACCTAGACTTCCATCGTATAAAAAGAAACTTGAAACCAAAGATAGAGAAGTAAAAGTATTTGGATACAAGGATTTTGAAGATAAAGATGAAAATAAATATGGATTAAATGGATCTGCAACCCAGGTAGAAAGAATATTTCCACCAGCAGTGAATAATGATAAAGAAATGTGGAATGGAAGTGGAATTGAACTTGCCGACAGGCTTTCACAAAAACTTAAAGAACTTAAATTTGTAGATTAGAGTTTCAAGGAGGAATTAATATGGGTAAATTAGTAATAGATGAAAATAAACTTACTCCTTCAATTATAGAAGAATTGATTGAAATATGTCCATTTGGAGCAATGGAAAATAAAGATGGAAAATTAGAAATAAGTGCTGCTTGCAAAATGTGTAAGATGTGCGTTAAAAAGGGACCTTGTGGAGTAGTTGAATTTATAGAAGACGAAACTGTGGAAATAGACAAGAGTTTGTGGAAAGGAATAGCTGTGTACGTAGATCATGTAGATGGAAATATTCACCCTGTTACTTATGAACTTATTGGAAAAGCAAGAGAACTTGCAGCTAAAATAAAACATCCCGTTTATGCAGTTTTTGTTGGATACAATATAAAGGATAAGGCAGAGGAATTACTTCATTATGGTGTAGACGAAGTTTTTGTGTACGATTATAGTGAGCTTAAGTATTTTAGAATAGAACCTTACACTGCAGCTCTTGAAGATTTTATAAATAAAGTAAAACCATCTACATTCTTAGTTGGTGCAACTACAGTTGGTAGGTCACTGGCACCTAGGGTAGCAGCTAGGTTTAGAACAGGGCTTACAGCAGACTGTACTGTACTTGATATGAATGAAAATACGGATCTTGTTCAGATAAGACCTGCATTTGGTGGAAATATAATGGCTCAGATATTGAATCCAAACCATCGACCACAGCTTGCTACAGTAAGATACAAGGTTATGGATGCACCTGAAAGATCTAAGGAAACTTCAGGAAAGATAACTGTAGAGACTATGGATAAAGACAAGTTTGAATCAAATATAGAAGTATTAAGTGTAACTAAGAAGAAAGTTGAAGAGGAAATATCTGAAGCTGATGTTATAGTTGCAGCAGGCAGGGGAGTTAAATCAGAAAAAGATTTGGAACTTGTAAAAGAGCTTGCAGATTTAATTGGAGGACAAATTGCTTCTACAAGGCCTCTTATAGAAGCAGGATGGGTAGATGCGAAGAGGCAGATTGGTCTTAGCGGAAGGACAGTTAAGCCAAAACTCATAATAACTTGTGGTGTATCTGGTGCTATACAGTTTGTAGCAGGAATGAATAATTCAGATCTAATTGTTGCAATAAACAAAGATCCAAAAGCTCCTATATTTAATGTAGCCAACATAGGTATTGTAGGAGACATATATGAAATTGTACCTAAGCTTATAGAAAACATCAAGTCTGGCAGAGATTTGTATGAAACAGTATAAGACTATTCTAGTTTGGAGGAAATGATATGGAGAAGTGTATTGAAAAGTATAAAAAATTGGGCAAAAATGATATAGATTTTTTAATAAACTTGCTTGGAAAAGATAGAGTTTTTGTGGGAGAAGACATAAATGAGGATTACAGCCACGATGAATTAGGCGGTGTAAGTAAATATCCTGATGCAATGGTAGAAGTACTGAGTGCGCAAGAAGTATCAAAGATAATGGCCTATGCATATAAAAACAATATCCCGGTAGTTGGAAGAGGGTCAGGTACCGGTCTTGTTGGTTCTTCCGTTCCAATAGAAGGCGGAATAATGATAAACTTAACAAAGATGAACAATATACTTGAATTGGATGAAGATAATCTTACATTGACATTAGAACCAGGAGTCCTTCTAATGGATATAGGCAAATTTGTAGAAAGTCACGATTTGTTTTACCCGCCAGATCCTGGTGAAAAATCTGCAACTATTGGTGGGAATGTAAGTACTAATGCAGGAGGAATGAGAGCTGTTAAGTATGGAGTTACAAGAGATTATGTAAGAGGACTTGAAGTAGTTCTTCCTAATGGAAAGATCTTGGAGTTTGGTGGGAAAATTGTAAAAAATAGCTCCGGGTATAGTATGAAAGATTTGATATGTGGTTCAGAAGGTACTCTTGGAATAATTACAAAGATAATATTAAAGCTTGTTCCACTTCCTAAAAAATCCATAAGCCTTCTTATACCATTTCCTGACTTAAATAGGGCTATAAGCACAGTACCTAAGATAATAAAGTCGAAAGCTGTACCTACTGCTATAGAATTTATGCAAAGGGAAGTAA
Organism: Clostridium sp.; assembly: GCA_036720575.1. Taxonomy (GTDB): domain Bacteria; phylum Bacillota; class Clostridia; order Clostridiales; family Clostridiaceae; genus Clostridium_B. The sequence continues at coordinate 14,094 of DAIMMR010000009.1, read as the reverse complement.
TACTTGCTGCAGAAGAATTTTTAGGAAAGAAATTCCCGGATAACTCTTCAGATGCATATTTGCTCCTTACATTTGATGGAAATAGCAAAGAACAAATAGAAGCAGATTATGAAAAGGTAGCGGATATATGTTTAAAAGAAGGTGCGCTGGACGTATATATTACAGATACTGATGAAAGAAAGGAATCCGTTTGGTCTGCAAGAGGTGCTTTTCTTGAAGCTGTTAAGGCAACTACTACGGAGATGGATGAATGTGACGTTGTAGTACCTAGAAATAGAGTAGCGGAATTTGTTAAATACACAAATGAAGTTCAAGATAAATTTAATATTAGAATAAGAAGTTTTGGACACGCAGGTGATGGAAATTTACACGTTTATATTTTAAGAGATGACTTATCAGAGGATGAGTGGCATAAAAGATTAAGCGGTGTATTTGATTGCCTGTACAAAAAATCTGAAGAACTGGAAGGTGCAGTTTCAGGAGAACATGGAATAGGATATGCTAAAAAGAAATATATAAGAAGACAATATGGAGAAGATTATATTGAACTTATGAGAAATATAAAACTGGCATTTGATCCTAAAAATATACTAAATCCAGATAAAGTATGTGAATAATTATAGGGGATTTATAAAGAAAATTTGACATATGCAGTGGGATATACTGCCAATTTGAACATCGTTAAGACTTATGAAAAAGTTTTTAAATGTGTTTTCAATTTTGGCAGTATATTTTTTTGTTATATTAGAATAATGAACAAAAAGGATTAACTCAAGAAAAGAAAAAGATGTTTAAAAGTATAATTGTTAAAGTATCATCACCTAAAATTGATGTGAATAAAATAAGGGATGAATGGAAGTATGCGAAAAATTGATTTTAATGATGATTAATAAATAATATAGAAAAAAATATAGATCAATTGGAGAATATACATAATTTATATTATACAACTCCAGTATATAAATCATATTGAATGTAAACAAGCTGCTGTAAATAAGGGCTTGTTTTTTTAATTGGAGGTAAATAATTAATAGATGAAAACAATGATAGCTATTATAAAATATTTGATGATTATGTTACAATAAATTCGGAACTATCCCAATATAGCACTTGGCTAGTCCCAACTCACGTGGAGACTGTAGTAAAGCTATATAAAAAATAAAAAAGAGGAGTAATATTATGGATGGAACGATACGAAAAAATATAAAAGTAGGAACAAAAGTCTTAGTTGTACAAAAACAAGATCAGCGTTCTGGAAAATTAACTGAGGGTGTAGTGCAAAGGATACTTACAAACTCAGAGGTTCATCATCGAGGCATTAAAGTTATGCTTGAGGGTGGTATTGTAGGAAGGGTTAAAGAAATTAAACATGAGATTAGATAAATTTTTAGCAGAATCATCCGTTGGAAGAAGGAAAAAGGTTAGGACTTATATCAAAGAAGGTATGGTTAAGGTAAATGGAGACGTGATAACAGAACCGGCAATAGAAATTAACCAAAGTTCTGATGTTATTGAATATCTTGGTAAGGTAGTTGTTTATACTGGAAAAGTATATTATATGTTTAATAAACCTACTGGGTATATTACTGCAAGGAAAGATAAAACTCATAAAACAGTATTTGATTTTTTTGACGATGTTAACATGAATGGAGTATTTCATGTTGGAAGATTAGACAAAGATACAGAAGGATTATTGCTTTTTACCAACGATGGTGAATTTGAACATCAATTAATGTACCCACAAAATCATGTTGAAAAAACTTATTTTTTTTGGGCTTTGGGTTCTTTAGACGAGGAAGATAAGAAGAAATTAGAGCAAGGAATTTACATGGGAAAAGGTAAAATACTAACGAAGCCTGCAAAAATAGAAGTGCAAAAATGTGGTATGTATAAAGAGCTTAAACATGAAATGGCTGCTCTAAATTTACACAATATAGTACGAGCCATTATAATCAGCCCGTTGTTTCTGGATATCTTACTATTTCAGAGGGGCGTAAGCACCAAGTGAAGCATATGTTAAAGGCAGTAGGCTGTTATGTGGTGTATTTAAAGAGAGTTTCCATTGGAGGGTTAATGTTAGATGAATCATTGGAAAAGGGTCAGTATCGATTCTTGACAGAAGTGGAAATTCAAAAGCTATTAGGAGAATATTACACTAATTTTTTTGTAGGTAAAGTATAAAATAGGTTATAATAAATAAAAGATGATCTAGGTAATAATTTTTTGTAAAAGGATGAAACTTCATGACATTACATGGTAAAGAAAAAACAGAAAATAAAAGATTAATTGTTTCTCTTAAAGAAAACGGATCTTTTGAACTTGATTTTGAAGTTACAAAAGAGCAGGTTGATGAAAGTGAAATTACATTATTTAAGAAAATATATAAGCAATTCATAGAAAATGATATTAAATCACTTTTTTATATGGGATTTTTAAAAAAAACAGAGGCTGAATCTGAGTCTTTTAATTTTTTAAGGCTTATTGCAGCTAGCTTTGTAAAAAAATTATCTATGAATGTTGATATTGAAGCTTTGCGTGAAAAAATTGTAGTTCCTATAGAAGATGAAGAAATTAACCATATACTTGACATTGCACCATATTTAAATGGATCTGAATACTTAAACTATAATTGGATTCAACAAATATGGGAAAAACTTAATAAATGCTTTTGCCAGATGATTGGTGATTACAAAGGAACTGTTCAAGAATTTTTAACTTGTTTTAATCCTGATATTCATGTTGCTGGAAAGGTTTTTTTTCACTTAGTTGAAAGTAAGAAGGATGACTATCCTTTTGCTTTTTTAGCAACTTATTCTACATATGTTTCAAAGGATGGTACATCAAAACACCTGCCGCTTAAAAATGCACTTATTGAATATGGGCAAAATAGTGAAAAACTTTTAAAATTACTTTCTACAGTAAATAAGGCTTGCGAAAAAAGTTCTTTTATTTCAGAGCTTGTTGAGTCCGGTGAGATATTTCATCCGCTTGGATTAAGCGCTAATGAAGCCTATACTTTTTTAAAGGAAATACCTTTATATGAAGAATCAGGTATTTTATGTCGTGTCCCTAAGTGGTGGAAAAACAAATCAGATTCATTAAAGATTTCTATAAGTGTTGGAGAGAAAAATCCATCAAGGGTAAATTTTGATGCTTTAGTAGATTTTAATGCTGAATTATTTCTTGGTGAAGAATCTATTGATGCTGTGGAAATTAAAAAGCTTCTTTCAGAAGCAGAGGGACTTGCTTTTATAAAGGGAAAATGGGTGGAAGTAAATCACGAAAAATTGAAAGAAATGCTTAAGGCTTATGAGAAAGCACAAAAACTCATGAGTAAAAAAGATGTAAATTTAATTGAAGCGATGCGTTTTGAGTTAAATGCTCCTAAAATATTAAATATGACCGATGATACTTGTGAACTTGAAATAACTAATGGACAGTGGCTTAATTCAGTAGTTACAAGATTAACTCATCCAGATACAATTGAAACTATTCCAAGTGGAGATGATTTTCATGCTAATTTAAGAGAATATCAGGCAAGAGGATTAAGCTGGCTTAATTTTATGAAAAAACTTGGACTTGGTGCATGTTTAGCAGATGATATGGGACTTGGAAAAACTATACAGGTTATTGCTTTACTTAATTATATTAGAACTAATGAGCATGAAAAAACATTACTCATTGTCCCGGCATCGCTTATTGCGAATTGGATGAGTGAAATTGTAAAATTTGCGCCTTCATTAAAGTATTATGTTATACATCCTTCAGAAAATAAAAATTTAGAAGATGTAGATGAAAGTATTGTAGAAAAATATGATGTTTTTATAACTACCTATGGTATGCTTTCAAAGCATGAATGGTTAAAGAATGTAAACTGGGATTCATTAGTTCTAGATGAAGCTCAGGCAATTAAGAATCCAGGAACCAAACAAACAAAGCTTGTGAAACAATTAAAAGCTTCTTATAGAATTGCTATGACAGGTACACCTATAGAAAACAGACTTTCTGATTTGTGGTCATTGTTTGATTTTTTAAATAAAGGTCTTCTTGGCACAGCAAAAGAATTTTCTAATTTTGTGAAAAAGCTTAAGGAAAATGAAGAGAATTATGGTAGATTAAAAAAAGTAGTGAGCCCATTTATTCTTAGAAGATTGAAAACAGATAAGACAGTTATTTCGGATTTACCAGACAAAATTGAAATGAAAACTTATGCAGAACTTACTAAAAAACAAGTGGTACTTTACAATAAACTCGTAAAGGATTTGAAAGTAAAACTTGAATCTACTGGAGAGGGCATAGAACGTAAAGGACTTATACTTTCATCTATTATGAAATTTAAACAAATATGTAATCATCCATCACAGTATATGGGTCAGGATTATTATAATGAAAAAGAAAGCGGTAAATTTGCAAGACTTCGTGAAATTTGTGAAACAATTTATGAAAAGAGAGAAAGAGTTCTTGTATTTACACAATTTAAAGAAATAACTGAACCACTAAGTCATTTCCTTGAAAATGTATTTCAGCATAAAGGACTTGTACTACATGGAGGAACTACTGTTAAGAAGAGAAAAGAAATGGTAGAAAAATTTCAAGGAAGTGAATACGTACCTTTTATGGTACTTTCTATTAAAGCAGGTGGTGTGGGATTAAATCTTACATCAGCTAACCATGTTATTCATTTTGATAGATGGTGGAATCCAGCTGTTGAAAATCAAGCAACGGATAGAGCCTTTAGAATAGGTCAAATGAAAAATGTAATAGTTCACAAATTTATTACAAAAGGTACAATTGAAGAAAAAATTGATTTGATGATTGAGGATAAAACCAAATTAACTAAAGAAATTATGCCCGACACTAAGGAAAATTGGATTACTGAAATGGACAATAAACAACTTATGGATTTGTTTAGATTGTCAATATGATTGATGGAGGTAGATTGAATGTCGTATTATGGAGGTTTTCCGGAGTATGTTCCAGTATCAGAAAAAAAGGAAAGGGCACAGAAAGCTGTTGAAAAGTTAAGAAAAAAAGATCCTACTATTTCACCAATTATAATTGAAGGAAGAAGTATAGCTAAAACCTGGTGGGGAAAATCCTGGAATGATAATCTTGAAAGCTATGCTGATTACTCAAATCGTATTGGAAGAGGACGAAGCTATGTAAGACATGGAGCTGTTTTAGATTTAAAAATTAATGTGGGAAATATTAGCGCCCTTGTACAGGGAAGTGCTAAAAAACCATATAAAGTTGAGATTAATATTAAGCCTATCTCTAAGGAACTTTGGAAAACAATTGAGAAGGAATGTGTCGGTAAAATTCATTCTCTAGAAGAACTTATACAGGGTAAGTTTCCTAAAGCACTATCTGACTTGTTTACAGTTAAGGGTAAAGGGTTATTTCCAACACCTAAGGAAATATCAATGGAATGCAGCTGTCCTGATTGGGCAGATATGTGTAAACATATAGCGGCAGTACTTTATGGAGTAGGAGCTAGACTTGATGATGATCCATTACTATTTTTTAAATTGAGAGATGTAAATATTCAAGATTTAATTAAAGAAGCAGTAAATGAAAAATCGAAGGTGCTTCTTGAAAAATCTGAAGTTAAAAGCCGTAGAATTCTTGATGACACTGATATTTTTGGTATGTTTGGAATTGATATGGATACGGATGCTAAAGAAGAGTAAAATTCAACAACAACTAAATACCAAGTGTGAAAAAGTATGCTAAAATTGCTTAATTAGCGTGCTTTTTTTACTTTCAATCAGTTATAACTTATTTATCCGGTGACTATCTGCTCTAATACTCCCACGCACACAGCGAAAGCGACTATCACCAAATCGAAGATTTGGGATATCTGCTTTTCTCCAAGTGTGAGTAAAGAGCAGTTACGTCCCTGGATAACGATTTCTCCTAAAGGATAACGCCTTCTAAGTGCTGAAGCACTAAGAATCCTGTTAATAAGCATCAGGTGGAGTTCAAAACTCCATCTGATGCCAAGAACTCTGTTTATGATATAATAAAAGGATTGAAAAATTTAAATTTATAGGGAGAAATTATGTTAACTGAAGATGTATTGTTGCAAATATTTAATGAACAAACTACAGGCGAAAATTATTTAAAAGGTCACAGAGTTCTAGATAATGATTTGGTGTCCTCCATAGATATAATAGATGAAGACAAATTAATTTGTATAGAAGGAACTGTGATTTCAGAAAATCTTTTTAATGAATACAATACTAAGATTGAAATGGATACGGGTAATAAAAGTATTTTTTCTACATATTGCAGCTGCCAGGATTATGAAAAAAATGAATTTAAAAAAACAAACTACTGCTGTAAACATCTCACAGCGACTTTTTATAAGGCTCTAGGGGATTTAGTTCAGCATGAAGCTTTAAAAGGTGATGATATAAATAGTATATTTAAAAATAAAAGTAATGTTTTATCCTTGCTTTTAGGAGATGAAAAAGATAAGGAAGAATTAAAAATAGAGGTTTATATAAATAAAAACCAATGGAATGGTAATATAACAGCTGAGTTTAAAATAGGAGTGAAATCCACAAGTTCAAGTAACCTCTATGTTTTAAAGGACATAAATCATTTTTTTACATGCTATTATAATAATGTTCCTATAAAATATAGTAAAAATTTTACTTTTGATATAAAAAAGCAAAAATTATCAACTAAAGATAAGAGACTCATTTCCTTTATAGAAACTTTGAAGGAAATGGAAAAAGATTATAAATATTTTCGTAAAAAAGGTGACGAATGTGTAAGTGGAAAGTACATTATCATTCCTAAGTATTTAGTTAGAGAATTTTTTGAAATTATAAAAAATCATAGAATATATCTAAATGAAGGATTTTTTTCTAGACCTATAGAAACAGAAATTCTATTTGAAAATCCAGCTGTGGAGTTTGACTTGAAAACCATAAAAGACAATTATGTTCTAAAATCTTTATCAGGTATGCCAGAGTCTCTTAGTTCTAAAAATGATGTCTTCTTATATGGTTCTACTATATATCTGCCAGATTATGAATTTTGCTATAAAATAAGTCCTTATTTGAAGGTTTTTAACGAAGCTAGAGTAGTAACTATAGATAAAGCTCAGGAAGATACTGTATTAAAAAAGCTCATTCCCAATCTCAATTTTTTATCAGATAGAGTTACTTTGTCAAAGACTATAAGAAATAAGGTCGTAATTGATAAGTGTAAGTTTAACTTTTATTTTAACAAGGAAAGTAAGAATATCACACTTATTCTAAAAGTTAAGTATGGGCAATTTGAATTTAATATTTTTGAAGATTGTGATGAAAAGATTATATACAGAGAATCTAAAAGGGAATCCCAGGTTATTGGAATTCTCACGTCACTAGGATTTGAAGAGGTAAATGGAAAGTTTTACTTTCTTATGGGTGATGATTATATTTTCAATTTCTTTAAAAATGAAGTATTTAAACTTCAAGAAATAGGAGAAGTTTACTATTCAGAAAATTTTAAAGGCATAAAATCCATAGGAAGTAAAGGCATAAATGGGGATATTAAAACAGGTAAATATAATTATTTTGAAATGGATTTTAAAATAGGGGATATAGATCCAAGAGAAACTACAGGTATATTAAAAGCCTTTAGAGATAACTTGAAATATTACAAGCTAAAAAGTGGAGAATATCTTGATCTTGAAGAATTAGAACTTAAAAAGTTTTTAAAACTTTTAGATGCTGTTTCCTATAATAACATAGAGGATAATAATATAACGATAGATACAAATAAGGCTATCTTCATTGATGGATATTTAGAAGATAACAATATTACATATATAAAGGGAAAAAAAGAGCTAAATAAAATAAGAAATAAATTTAAAAATGTAGACAAATTGGAATTTGAAATTCCAAAAGAATTACATGCTTCCTTGAGGGAATATCAAAAAGTAGGATATAAGTGGTTAAAAAATTTAGATTACTTTGGATTTGGTGGAATTCTAGGAGACGAAATGGGACTTGGAAAAACACTGCAAACTATTACTTTTATACTTTCCAGCCAAGGAAGCAAGTCTTTAATTATAGTACCCACATCCTTGGTTTACAATTGGATAGATGAATTTGAAAAATTTGCGCCTACTTTAAAAGTATTACCTGTTGTAGGTACAAAAGAAGAAAGAGATGCTCTTCATATGGAAGACTACGATGTTATTATAACTACATATAACCTTTTAAAAAGGGATTTGAAAATGTACTCTGAAAGAGAATTTGATTACTGTATATTAGATGAAGCACAATATATAAAAAATCCAAATGCTCAAAATACAAAGGCAGCAAAACAAATAAAAGCAAAGACACGGTTTGCTCTATCTGGAACCCCTATGGAAAACTCTCTTATGGAGCTTTGGTCTATATTTGATTTTATAATGCCAGGTTATCTATATGATAAAAATAGATTTAGCGTAAGATACTATAAAAAGCTTAAAGAGAGTCCTGAGGTAATTGAGGATTTAAATAGACTCATAGCTCCATTTATACTTAGACGGAAGAAAAAGGATGTTATAGTGGAATTACCTGATAAAATAGAAAAGACACTTATGGTTACTTTAGATGATAAGCAGAAAAAAGTTTATAAAACTTATGCAGATCATGCAGTTGACCTCATTGAAAAAAAAGTGAAAGAGGACGAATTTAAGAATAGCAAAATAGAGATACTTTCTTATATAACGAAACTTAGGCAATTGTGTTTAGATCCTAGTATAGTAATAAATAATTACAGTGGCGGAAATGGGAAAATGGATGCATTAGTAGAGCTTCTTCATAAAAGTATAGCACAAGGACATAGAATACTTGTTTTTTCTCAATTTACATCTGTGCTTAAAAATATAGGAGAAAAAATTTCTGGAGAGAAAATTCCATTTAGTTATTTAGACGGTACTATAAAATTAGAAGAAAGAATAAATATAGTAAAAAAATTTAACAAAGGTAAAAATCCAGTGTTTTTAATAAGCTTAAAAGCTGGAGGAACAGGATTAAATTTAACTTCAGCAGATGTGGTAATCCATTTTGATCCCTGGTGGAATACAGCCGTAGAAGAACAGGCTGCAGATAGAACTCATAGAATAGGTCAAAAAAATGTAGTGGAAGTTATAAAAATTATAGCTAAAGGTACAATTGAAGAGAAGATAGTACTTCTTCAAAGCGAGAAGAAAAAGCTTATAGAAAAATTAATGGAAAATAAGTTGGCCGCAGGTGAAAATTTAAAAAGTTTTACTGAAGAGGATATACTTGAACTATTTCAAAATAGATAAACAGAGTCCTTGGCATCAGATAAATTGCTGTATAGTAATCTTAAAAATGCATATTTATAATTAAATAAAATTTAGATCAAAGTACTTAATGTATTGATAATGTTTACTTTATATGGAGCTTATTAAAAAAAATATATTTATTTTTATAAAAAATATTGCATATTTATTTATAAAGTCATATAATAACAACATATTTATAAAGTTAGATTACTTTTCATATGGAATTATAAGGAGGCAAATTATATTGGTACAAGTAGGAATTATTGGAGGAACTGGGTATGTAGGTGCAGAGCTATTAAGACTTTTATCAAATCATAATAAAGTGAAAATATCTGCTGTATCTTCTACCAGTTATAGTGGAAAAACTATTTCTAGTATATATCCAAATTTTTATGGAATAAATGAAATTGTATATGAAAATGAAGATGAAGTTATAGAAAAGAGTGACCTTATTTTTTTAGGCCTTCCAAGTGGATTAAGCGAAAGCATTGTGGAAAAGGCAGTGAAAAAAAATAAAATATGCATAGATATGGGAGCGGATTTTAGATTTAAAGAGGAAGCTGCATATAAAAAATGGTATAAAAAAGATTTTAAACTAAAAGATTTACATAAGGAGTCTGTATATGGACTTCCTGAGTTAAATAGAAAATATATAAAAGAAGCAAAAATTATAGGTAATCCAGGATGCTATGCTACATCTGTTGAACTAGCTCTTCTTCCACTTATTTCGGGAGGCTTTATAGAGGAAAAAGGAATAATTGCAGATTGTAAATCAGGGGTAACAGGTTCAGGAAGATCATTAAAGGAAGGCAGCCATTTTGTAAATTGTAATGAAAGTTTTAGTGCTTATAAAGTAGCAAATCATAGGCATACTCCTGAAATAGAAGAAAACTTAAGTAGTGTATCAAAAAAAGATGTTAAATTAACTTTTATTCCTCATTTAATTCCTATAAATAGGGGAATATTATCTACAGTATATACAACTCCTAGAGATAAAGTAGATATGGAAAAATTACATGAAGATTACTGTGAATTTTATAAGGCAGAGCCTTTTGTAAAAGTACTTCCACTAGGAGAAGTAGCAAAAATAAATAATGTTAGACTCTCAAATTACTGTCACATTTCTCTTCACTATGATGAAGAAAACAATAAACTTATAGTAATATCATGTTTGGACAATATGGTAAAGGGTTCTGCAGGGCAGGGAATTCAAAATATGAATATTGTACTGGGGTTTGACGAAAAAGAAGGACTTAATGCTGTTCCAGCCATTTTTTAATAAAAGGCATATTCAAAAAAATAACTAGTTACAAATGCTAGCCTATTTTGAGTCTTTGAGTTGTTATTTTCTTTCATATACCTAAATTTTAAGGAGGATATTAGAATGGATTTTGAAATTATAGAAGGAGGGGTTACTTCTCCAAAAGGATTTGTATCTGCAGGGATTAGCTGTGGTATTAAAAAAAGAAGTTCGAAGGACCTGGCTCTTATAAAATCAATTAGTCCTTGTAATTCAGCAGGAGTTTATACAAAAAATATAGTTAAAGGAGCTCCACTTATAGTTACTAAAAAGCACCTGGAGAACAAAAGAGCTCAGGCTGTGATTGCAAATAGTGGAAATGCCAATACTTGTACTGGCGAAGAAGGATTAAAAAATGCAGAAGAGATGTGCGAATATACCGCAAGAGAACTTAAGATTGCAAAAGAAGATGTACTTGTAGCATCTACTGGTATTATAGGAGTTAAATTAGACATTGAAGCTATAAAAAATGCAGTACCGGATTTGGTTAAAAAATTAGATAAAGATGGATATAAAGATGCATCTAAAGCTATAATGACTACAGATACTTGTGAAAAAACTATAGCTATAAAATTAGAACTTGGAGGAAAGACAGTAACTGTTGGTGTTATGGCCAAAGGATCGGGAATGATACATCCTAATATGGGAACTATGCTTTCTTTTATAACTACAGATGTAAATATAAATCCAGATCTTTTAGACAAGGCTTTAAAAGAGAGTGTACGAATAAGTTATAATAGGGTTTCAGTAGATGGAGATACTTCAACCAACGATATGGTTGTTATACTGGCAAATGGATTGGCTGAAAATTCACTTATAAATGAAGAAAATGAGGATTACAAATTATTTTTAGAGGCGCTTAAAAAATTAAACGTTGAAGTAGCTAAAATGATTGCAAAAGATGGAGAAGGCGCTACTAAATTAATAGAATGTAAAGTGCTAAATGTTTCTAGTGAAGAAAAAGGTGAGATACTTGGTAAATCTGTAATTTGCTCTAATTTAGTAAAAACAGCTTTATTTGGATGCAATGCAAATTGGGGAAGAATACTTGATGCTATAGGATATTCAGGAGTTGAATTTGATATAAACAAGATTCAGGTAACAATGGAAAGTAAAAAAGGAAGCATCTTAGTATTTGAAAAAGGAGAACCTGTTCCATTTTCAGTAAAAGAAGCGGCTGATATATTATCAGAAGATGTAATAGATATAATTTTAAATTTCAATTCAGGTAACTATAATGTATGCTGTTGGGGATGCGATCTAACTTATGATTATGTAAAAATTAATGGAGAGTATATGTCTTAAGAATGAAATTATTATAATGCATAGGGGGCACGGGAGTTGAATTATAATGAAGTGGCTAAAATTTTAGCAGAATCGCTGCCATATATTCAAAAATATAGAGGAAAAACAATAGTTGTCAAATATGGCGGCAATGCAATGATAGATGAGAAACTTAAAAAATATGTTATAAATGACTTAGTACTTATGAAATGTGTTGGAATAAATTTAGTAGTTGTCCATGGAGGAGGTCCTTTTATTTCATCTTATTTAAAAAAATTAAATAAGAAAAGTGTATTTATAGATGGACTTAGATATACAGATGATGAAACTATGGATATAGTACAGATGGTTTTAAGCGGTAAAATAAATAAAGATCTTGTTAAATTAATTCAAAGCTATGGTGGAAAAGCTATAGGCCTTTGTGGACTAGACGGGGCTATGATAAGAGCTAAAAAACTTTCCCAAAAAGTAGATTTAGGAAGAGTTGGAGAAATAACTGAAGTAAATACTGAAGTAATTAAAAACTCTATGGACAGCGGCTATATTCCTGTAATAAGCAGTGTGGCACTTGCAAATGATAATGAAGGGGTCTATAACATAAATGCAGATACCTGCAGCTATAAAATAGCTTCTGCACTAAAAGCACAAAATTTAATATTGCTTACAGATGTGCCAGGGGTTATGACAGATGTAAAAGACCCTTCTACACTTATTTCAGAACTTAAATTAAAAGACATTTCAAAATTGTATGAAAATAATATCATAAAAGGCGGAATGCTTCCTAAGATAAATTGCTGTGTTGAAGCTGTAAAATCAGGGGTTAAAAGTGCACATATTATTGACGGTAGAGTACCTCACTGTCTTTTAGTAGAATTATTCTCTAAACAAGGTATAGGAACTATGATTTATTAAGGAGGAAAAAATATGGATTATTTAGATTGTGCAAAGGAATATCTTATGAATACCTATAATCATCTTCCTGTAGTATTTACTCATGGAAAAGGATGTAAGGTATATGATACTTCAAATAAGGAATACTTGGATTTTACATCAGGTATTGGAGTAATGTCACTAGGTTATGGAAATGAAAATTGGATAAAGGCTGTAGAGAATCAACTGGAAAAGATACCACATACTTCTAATATATTTTTAAATATTCCAGTGCTTGAACTTGCCAAGAAATTTACAGAGCTTTCAAAAATGAGCAAGGTATTTTTCTGTAATTCAGGAGCAGAAGCCAATGAAGCAGCTATAAAACTTGCGAGAAAATATAGCTTTGATAAATATGGAAAAGGTAGATCTACTATAATTACATTAAATAAGAGCTTTCACGGTAGAACTATAGCTACATTAGAAGCAACTGGACAAGAAAAATTTCATAACTATTTTTATCCTTTTACGGAAGGATTTAAGTATACTGATGCTGATGCTAAATCACTAGAAGATACTATTGATTCTACTTGCTGCGCTATTATGATAGAAGCTGTTCAAGGTGAAGGCGGAGTAAATCCTCTAAGTAAGGAATTTGTAAGTAAGGTATTTGAAATCAGCAAAAAGAATGATATTTTAGTTATATGTGATGAAGTACAGTGTGGTATAGGCAGAACTGGAAAGATGTATGGTTTTAATAATTATGATGTACATCCTGATATCATATCTACAGCAAAAGCTCTTGGAGGAGGACTTCCTATGGGTGCTGTACTCTGCAATGAAAAACTAAAAGATACCTTTAAATATGGAGATCATGGATCTACATTTGGAGGAAATCCAGTTTGTACAGCAGGTGCTATAGAAGTTTTAAATACAATTAGCAAAGAAGGTTTCTTAGATAAAGTAAGTGAGAAGGGACAATTTATTAAGGAATACTTTAAAAATAAACCTTCTAAAAATGTAGTAGAAGTGCGAGGAATAGGGCTAATGATTGGAGTAGAAATTAAGGGAGAATCTTCAAAGGTACAGAAAAAGGTACTAGAAAAAGGACTTCTTGTTTTAACTGCAGGACCAAATGTAATAAGGCTTCTTCCTCCACTTGTGATCTCGGAAGAAGAATTGGAAAAAGGACTTAATATACTTTATGAAGTTATAGAGAGTATGTAATTTATATTTTTATGCTGTTGTAAAATTATTTTATAGCAGCATATTTTATTATAGTAGATATTTTTTAGTAAAATCTTATATTTCTCTTATAAATATAATTAGTTAACAGTATAAA
>DAIMMR010000257.1:0-5680 GCA_036720575.1 Clostridium sp. | reverse complement strand
CTTACAATTTAGTAGTTAATTAATTTAATCGAATCTTTCTATAGGAGTAGGTCCATGTCCTATGGTGTATATTAAGCCAGTTTCCTTATCAACTCCAAATAAATTACCATCACAAGCAGGTATATAATAGTCTACATGAAACAAATAATATTTATCTAAAGATTGCTTAACATTATTATTATCATCCACATAATCATTTTTTGTTCTTACAATTATATCACCATCATTTTTAAACCTATTATACATTATTTGGTATGCCTGATTTTGAGTTAATAAATTTTTGCTATTGTTTGAGTCTTCACGATTCTGTTGATTTTTAGCATTTGCTACTTCCGATTTATACTTTGCTTTTTCTTGCTGCTCTTGAACTGCTTTTGCAAATGCATCTTTTAAACCTTTAGCCTCTGAATTATTAGGATCTATCTTTAAGGCTTCATCCAGATATTTATTAGCATCATCGTATTTGCTATTTTTAGCAGCATCATTAGCAAGTTGGATGTCCTTAGATATTTCTTGTTTCTTAGCATTTTCATCTTTTAGACTTTGAGCTAAAGCTAGATTGTTTTGAATATCAGGATCATTTTTATAGCTTAGAGCCTTCTTAAATGTTTGAATAGCCTTATCATAATCTTTCCCAATCATATATTGCTTTCCTTGACTAGCCAAACTGTTGAAAACTTTTGATTCGCTATATTCATTGTATTTATACATGCCAAATGCTGATAGAACAAAAATTATAATTAATAATAGTATTCTTAATAATATTTTATGTGTTTTATTCACCTTAATAGTACCCCCTTGGTATGTACTCTATATGTTGTATAAAATTCCTTCATGAATAGAAAAAGATATAAAAACAAGCGCATTTGTTTTAAAATGACTAACTTTTGGGTACCTGAATATCATAGCTTGCGATAAACCCCAGGTTTAATTCTTGTCCATTTACCGCTGCGTTTTAATGCATACCATATGGAATTATTAGGTGGCTTTACATAAGTATCAAAGTTACTTTCATAATAGGAACTTTGTTTAAATAACTTCACTAATTCATTGATTATAACTTCTTCACCAGATGAAATGTGATTTTGATAATCTAATATAAAATCAAGAGTTGCTTGGTTTAGAGAATATTTAGAGTTCAATTTATAAACACCTTCTTATTTTAAAAATAGTTAGCCTTCCTTATTTATAATTTTTAGATGCCATCTTATAGGTCTATATGATAATACCGAAGATTAAGACTTTCATAAGATATATAAAGTATTTAATTTATATCCTTACGTGTTCCTTGACTGTATTCTATGATCTTACCTGTATATTTATTGATTTGATAATCTGGTCCTCCATAATCATTATCAATCATAGTACCTACTATGTAGCAATCTCCTTGTATCATATCGCCTCTAAATTTTTCGGGTATTTCATCAAGTGGAATAGCAGATATATTTGTATTTTTAAATTCTTTTTTTAATATAGATTGTACAATTTGATAAGCTTGTTCATATGTTAACTCGGAATTTTCTGATTTATTTTTTGAAACTTTTTCATATTTTGAGGTTTGGTTGTCTTTTTCCTGTTGCTCTTGAACTGCTTTTGCAAATGCATCTTTTAAACCTTTAGCCTCTGAATTATTAGGATCTATCTTTAAGGCTTCATCCAGATATTTATTAGCATCATCGTATTTGCTATTTTTAGCAGCATCATTAGCAAGTTGGATGTCCTTAGATATTTCTTGTTTCTTAGCATTTTCATCTTTTAGACTTTGAGCTAAAGCTAGATTGTTTTGAATATCAGGATCATTTTTATAGCTTAGAGCCTTCTTAAATGTTTGAATAGCCTTATCATAATCTTTCCCAATCATATATTGCTTTCCTTGACTAGCCAAACTGTTGAAAACTTTTGATTCGCTATATTCATTGTATTTATACATGCCAAATGCTGATAGAACAAAAATTATAATTAATAATAGTATTCCTAATAATATTTTATGTGTTTTATTCAATTTTATAGTCCCCCTGTTGATATTTATTCTATAAATCATACAAAATTCCTTTATAAATATTACATATAAGTAAAAAAGAAATAAGTAAGACATAAAATTCAAGTTAATATAAATGTAAAAAGTAATAATGTTTCATTATATATGATATTGTGGTAAAATATGTACAAACATTAAAAAAATAGGAGAAGAAAGCAATGAAATACGATGATGTAAATTATACTTTGGAAAAACATCTTGAAAATATATGTAATGAAAATTATCAATATAAAGACTTACAAGCAACATGGGAAATAGATAAAAAGGTTTATAAAAGTATGCTGCAAGGAGTATCTTATAATTTTACCCATTATAGTATGCATGATAGCAGTCATTCAAAAAGCATTATAAGTAAGATAGAAATGATATTAGGACCAGATAGAATAAAACTTTTAGGAGCAACTGAAACCTGGATGATATTAGAATGTGCATATTCACATGATTGTGGGATGATACTTAAGAATAAGGATATAGAGAAGGTATGGGAAAATGATATATTTCAGGATTTTCTAAAAGATATTGCAAGTGGAACGGACAAAGATTTAAAAGAAGCAGCAGAGTATATTTTAAATTTTAAAAAATTAATTAATGAAGATAAAGTCACTAAAAATTGGCCAGTAAAGGCAAGAAGATTTACAGTTGAAATAATTGCAGCATATTTTAGAGGGAAACATCCAGAAAAGAGTAAGGAATATATAGATGACTTTAATAATATGTGGGGAGTAGATTTGACCCATAGTGGATTAATAAAACCGAGACTGATTAAACTTGCAGGAGATATAGCATTTTTGCATGGACAAGACTTTAAATCTGTTATGGATTTAGAATATATTTCTAATGGCTTAAAAACAGATTATATTCATCCAAGGTTTGTAGCTGAAATGATTAGATTGGGAGATTTATTAGATTTAGATAATAGTAGATTTAATGAAACATTAATTAAAAATTTTGGAGAGTTACCTGAGCTTTCAAAGTATCATTTAGGCAAACATGGAGCTATTACTCACATATTAGTAACTCCTCAAAAAATAGATGTTAGTGACGATTGTAAAAATGATGGTGAAGTAAGGGAAACTAGAAAATGGTTTGATTGGCTAAAAGACGAAGTCAATAATTTAACTAGTAACTGGAGAAATATAGTTCCTGAAGATTTTACAGGAACAGCTCCACAAATTGGTGAATTAAGCATATTGAAAAATGGACAAAAAACTGATGTAAGAACAGGAAATTTAAAACTTGAAATACCAAGAAAAAGATCTTTTGAGATTCTTGAAGGAGCTGGAATTTATAAAAGTAAATTAGATTTTTTAAGGGAACTAATACAAAATGCATTAGATGCGTCAAAGATTCAACTGTGGAGAGATTTAAAAAATGGAATATATGATCCATGGATTTCAAAAAATATTCAGCTGAAAGATTTAACACCTTTTGATATAGAACCAGAAGTTTATAATAATTATAAAATTAAAGTAAAGGTTAAATATATTGAAGATAAAAAAGTTAGGATAACAGTAGAGGATAGAGGTATAGGAATTAACCGGGAAAGTTTAATTGATATGGCTAATGTAGGTGAAAGTTGGAATAAAAGAAACAACTTTAAAAAAGAATTAAAGGACATACCCTCATGGCTTAAGCCAACAGGAGGATTCGGCATAGGTATACAGTCGTGTTTTAGGGTAACTGATGAAATAAATATTAGAACTAAAACTTGTGATAATAATGATGGAATAAAAATCAAAATTGAATCTGGAAAAGAAGAAGGATATATAACTTCTGAAATAGATAAAGATGTAAATTTTAATAGAGGTTCAGAAGTTATAGTGGATGTTCCTCAAAATTTAGAAACGAATTATAATATTCGAGGATATGTAGCTGAAAAAGTAAAAGATTTTGATCCATTTGCAGATGAAAATGAAATCCTTTTGTGGATTATAACGGAATATATAGAAGAGGAGTTTCAGAATCCTTTATTTGAAATAGAATTGATATATAAAGATGATGTTGAAAAAAAGTATAATTCCATTATTCGAAGCTACAACAGGTTTCATAAAAAAAATTATAAATCAACTGATAAATATTTATTTATTTTTGATGGTAAAAATTTAAATAAGTGTTATCTGTGGGATAAACAATATAGTGCCTCTATAGAAATAGAACTTTTACCTATGGATAAATATAATCGTAATTTGAGCGAAACATGTTTTAAAGGAGTTAAAACAATAAGTTACAGTTCTAGAATAAATGTATGTGGCACCATCTGTGATATAAATGGAATGGATACTGCAGAAACGTTAACGCTAAATAGAAAAGAAATAAGACAAGAGGCTGAAACTATAATATTTAACATGGTGAAAAAAGATGTTAAATTTATAGCAGAAAGGTATAAAGAAAAGATAAAAGAAAATGAAAATTTGTTAAATGAAAAAAATTTTAATACTTTCTCTTTAAAAATTTTATTTGATATCTTTAATATTAACGATGAAGAAATTAATGAAAAACTTATTGATAATTGCAATGAAAAAATAAGTGTTTTAAAAAAGAATGAAAGCGGATTTGATAGAGATTTAATTGATATTAAAGAAGTTTTTGGAGATAATAAAGTAACATTAATCGATATGGTAGAAGGTGGATATTCTTATGAAGATAAAGATATAGATAAAATAAAGGATATACTTAATTCCAAAGATAATTCCAAGGATTTGACTTGTAGATATATTTTAATTGATAAAAATTTAGTAAGTACTATTAAAAAGTATTATTATAATAGTAATACTGACACAATAGCAATACCTAATTCGGATACTGGAAAAAGTATAAAAATTTATAATTATAATCTTGATATAAAGAAAATTTTTTGCCCAATAAAAATAAAGGATAGTTCTAGAAAAAATTTTTTGAAAAAGTTAGCCGATGACCATGTAAAAAGGAAGGCAATAGTATTATTAGAGGGATATGAAAGTCTAGCGGTAAAGGATTTACCGACTGAAATGTGGAGAAGAATATTTAGTGCATTTAGCCTTAGTATACTAAGAAATTCATATTTTATTATATCTCCTATTACAAGAGAAGATAATAAGGAAATAAAGAATGGCATAAGAAAAAGATTAATTGAAGATAAAATAAAGAAAAGAAAGGATTTTAAAAAGTTAGTAGATTATGTTTTTAAAAATAGAGCTGATAACAACAGAGCATCAAAAGAAGATATTATGAATGATTACATGAAATTAATTGGTGAATACTATGACTTAATAAAAGAGGAGAGCAAAGAATCAGAATCAAAGTAATATAAATCTAATATGGTTTTTATTAGTTTAAAAGCGGTAGTCTAGAGTTAAGTTTTTAGATTACTGCCTTTTAAATATTATCTGATATATAATTTTATTTGGTGTATAGTGGAATAAATTGTGTAACTATATTCCAGAAAATTATAGAGATTTATACTCAAATCTGTAACACAACCGTAACACAACCGGGGGAGAAAAGTAATGCATTTAGGTTTTATTAGAAGGACAAGCTATGTCTGAAGGCCGTTGATATATAAAGGTTTATAAACTTGTATAATTTTAACATAGCGTCCATTCTATTACACCGTAGGTTGTAGGTTCGAAGCCTACTACCCCTGCCATATATCAATGCTTTCAC
>DAIMMR010000256.1:0-5715 GCA_036720575.1 Clostridium sp. | reverse complement strand
CTGATGAAAATGGGGTAATGGGATATGTAGAGCACAGTTATAATCAAAATAGTATCTATCAGCAGATAGGAAATTTTTTTATAGGAACTGCGCCTATATTTGGGGGTATCTTATCCGTGGTTGCTTTAATGCATTTTATGATACCTAGGGCTTATAACGAATTTATAAATATTTTAAAGATAAATTCTCATGTAACTGTTATAAATAAAGTTGTGGCTGCACACATATTCAGTATGTATAAAATCTTAGTAAAAACTATATTTTCTACTGCCAATTTTCATAATCCATACTTCTATATATTTTTATTTATATCAATTTGCATATGTTCACATATATCGTTGAGCTATGCAGATATTAGAGGAGCTTCAGGAGGATTAGTTGTTATATTTTTAGTATTGCTAGCACTTAATGTTATTGGATGGACAAAATACTTATCAGTTGAAGATATAGTTAGATATAATGTTCTTATAACAGCTTTTTTAATTTTGATCCTATTGCTTTCTGCGGTAACATTTTTAATAAGTTTAGTTTTAACCATAATAAAGCATTGATAGAAAAATTAGAATTAGGTGTTTGAATTTTAAATATGGTGAAAATATATAGAGAATAATTTATATTGAAAGGAGATATAAAATTGGAACGTTATGTTCTTGTATGTACTATAAGTGGTACTGCATTAAAATTTCATGAAAAGTTGAGAAATGATGTATGTTATAAATTTAAAAAGAGAAAAGCTAAATTGCCGGCTCATTTTACAATAAAGGCACCTTTTGAAACGGATAAAATTGAAGATATGTTAAAAGTTTTAGATGAATTTCAAAAAAACAATTGTAAAACTCCAATAAAAATTCAGGGATATGATAAATTTAGAGAAGATGTTATCTATATGGATGTGAAGATGTCACCTGAGGCAAAAAAAACACATGATGCACTTATAGATGAACTTAGTAAAATTCCATGGATAAATTTCAAATCCAATGAGGGTAAAAATAAAGTGTTTCATTGTACTATAGTGTCAAAGAGGATACAGGACAAATTTAAAGAAATATGGGATTATGTGAACAAATACCCCTGTGATTTTGATCAATATTTTGATAATATATCCCTTTACATATGGGATAAAAATACGTGGATGTTATTAAAAAAATATGATTTAAAATAAAAATCCAGTAAAATTTATTGATAGAGTTTTTTAAAAGTTTAAAGAACAAATATCAAAGTTCAAATAATGATGATTTCCTTCGTACCTCAGAAAATCTATAATTTTAATATTTTCTTACGTTAGAAAGAAAATTGTCATTATTTATTATTTATTCTTTGCTATTTGTTCTTTAGTAAATTATATATTACGGATTAAAGTTGAATTTTTTACTTAGAAACTATTTTTTATTTGCCATGTTACTTAATGTATCTGCTACTATGGAAACTTCCTGGACATTAGCAGATACTTCTTCTATTGCAGATGTCTGTTGTTCTGTAGTTTCAAAAGTGGAGCTGGAAGTTTCTAGTGCCTTATCTACAGATTCCTGTATTTTTTTAGTAAGATCTGTTATTTTAGAAGCAGTTTCTTTGGAATCCTGAGATAGTTTTCTTATCTCTGCAGCTACTACACTGAATCCTTTTCCAGCTTCTCCAGCTCTAGCTGCTTCTATAGAAGCATTTAAACCAAGCATTTTTGTCTGATCTGCAATACTCTTTATGGAATTCAATATAGAATTTATATCCATAGATATATTCTTAACTTTGCTTATTTCTTCATTTAAAAGATGTTGATTGTTACTTACATTTACAGCTGAAGCAGCTAATTCTTCCATAGTTGCTGAAATTTGGCCGAAGTTTTCAGATAAATTCTTAGTAGATGTAGCAATTAAAAGTGACTCATAACCTATTTTAGAAAGTGAATTTGCCACAATAAATAAAACTTCAGCAGCTGCTCTTACATTTTTTTCACTTACCATATAGACTTTGTTTGATGCATCTACATATTTATCTGCATTGATACCCATTTCTGCGGCATTTTTTCTAACGACTGATTCATCTAATTTAGAATAAGCAACTTGTCCACCAAGTATTGTTCCTATTGATTTACCTTCTATTATTATAGGAGCAGCAAAATCAATCAAACCCGCATGGCAAGTATAAATATACGGTTTGCCAAGCCTTGTTGCTTCTGCACCTCCTCTACTGTGTGACTCTGCACAGCGGGAAGTTCCTTTGGAAGTTGACTGGGTGAGATTTAAACAAAAGTCAGTATAAGAGCTCGGTCTTGTTACAGGCTGTCCGTTTTTGTCAACGGTAACACTTGCAATATTCATACTCTCAGCAAAGTTATCTTGAAATTTTTGAAGTGTATTAATATCCAAAACATCCTGAATTTCTAATAAGTCTAAATCAAGCTTATCATTATCGGTAAACTTTATCATAAATAATATCCTCCTATGTTATATAATGTAATAATGGTTTGTTAAAAAGTAATTAAACCATAGTCTATAATACTATATCGTATATTAAAAGCAAGGATTTAGTGATTATTATATGGAACTGACGCTAATTATTAGTAAATGTATACAACTGTAAAACAAAATGCTATAAAAAGTGAACAAAAAGCTGGTTATTAAATAACCAGCTTTTTAACATATAAATCTTTTTCTTTTTTTAAGTCAAGGAATCCACTGCCATCAAGTAAAAGAGGATTTCTCAGGTCATTCATGTCAACTTGAATAACTTTACAACATTGCTCATTACTTAAAAGTACATTTTCACCCATGTAGTAGTTTACTACGTGATTTAAAAACATAGTACAATATTGGCAATCCAGTTTTCTGAGGCTTTGCTGTTGAATAATTTCTAAAGCTTCAAAAGGTCCGCTTAGTTTTTTATAATATCTGTTGGAACTCAAATCATCAAATAAATCTGCAATAGCTATTACTCTAGCAAATTTATGAATTTTATCTTCTTTAATACCTAGTGGATATCCAGATCCATCCATTCTCTCATGATGCATCAATACACCATAACTTACGGAAGAATCTAAATAGGGGATTTCTTTTACAAAATTATAACCTATGGCAGGGTGAGTTTTGAAAATTTTGTACTCTTCTGGGGTGAGATTTCCCTTCTTATTTATAATATCCTTACTTATCTTGATTTTTCCAAAATCATGTAATACTGCTGAGTAAGTTAATAAGTTTATATCCCTTTTGCTAAACCCCAACCATTTTCCAAGTATAAAACTTACGGCTGCTACGTTTACGCTGTGTCTGTAAATAGTATCATTGCCACTTCCATGGAATACTATATTTTTAATAACTAGTCCTGTAGAATTAAACTCTTCCTGTATTTTTTCTGAAAAAGTTCTTACTTCTTTTATTTCAGGAGCTTTTAAATTAGATATGGTATCAAATATATTTTCCAAGTTGTAAGAAAATTCATTAAAAGTATTTTCAAGTTCTTCTACCGTTTCGATTTTAGCAGTTAAAGGATCTTCAGAAGTATCTTCTACGTAAATTTCTACTTCGTCAACAATAATATTTTGTTTTAGCTTTTCTATAGCCGATTTCGTAATGGCAATATCTTTAGCTAACAGCATTTTATTTTCAAAGGTTATATCACTTGCTGATATCATTCCTGGTTTTAATTCACTTATTCGAACTAATTTCTTTTTTGACAACATACTATCTCACCTCATATAAATCATTAGAATAGCAATATATAGCAATATATAGTAACTATGTATATGTTATCGTATTATTATTATATTTCTAAATATATTTACAGTAAAATTAAATTTTATTTATACCTATATTTAAATTTGTATTCAATATGAGGACTATATAGAGTTTCTAAGTGAGAAAATTAATTCTTAAAGCTGTGAATTGGAGCAGGAATTCTTCCACCTCTAGCTATGAAACTTTCACTTGAAAATTTACTTACAGGCATTATAGGTGCTTTTCCGAGAAGTCCTCCAAAATTTGCTTCATCTCCGACATCTTTTCCATAAACAGGGATTACCCTTACGGCAGTTGTTTTATTATTAATCATTCCAATAGCAGATTCATCTGCTATTATGGCAGATATAGTGGATTCAGGAGTATCACCAGGTATACCTATCATGTCAAGACCTACAGAACATACACAAGTCATTGCTTCTAATTTCTCAAGATTAAGAGATCCTGAATTTACTGCACTTATCATACCTTCATCCTCACTTACAGGTATAAATGCACCACTTAATCCTCCAACTTGCGATGCTGCCATTATGCCTCCTTTTTTGACTGCATCATTTAATAATGCTAGAGCAGCAGTAGTACCTGGGCATCCACAGCTTTCAAGACCCATTTCTTCAAGAACTCTTGCAACACTGTCTCCTACAGCAGGTGTAGGTGCAAGTGATAAATCTACTATACCAAAAGGAACGTTTAATCTTTTTGAAGCCTCTACAGCAACTAATTGCCCCATTCTTGTTATTTTAAATGCGGTCTTTTTTATTGTTTCTGCAACTACATTGAAATTTTGTCCCTTTACTTCTTCTAGAGCACATTTTACAACGCCAGGACCGCTGACACCTACATTTATTATGGAATCAGCTTCTCCAACACCATGAAATGCTCCTGCCATGAAAGGATTATCTTCTACTGCGTTTGAAAATATTACTAACTTTGCACAACCTATGCTCTCATTTTCTCTAGTGAGATAGGCAGTTTTTTTTACTATTCTTCCCATATCTTTTACTGCATCCATGTTTATTCCTGCTTTTGTAGTTCCTACATTTACAGAAGAACATACTTTTTCAGTGACAGCTAGAGATTCTGGTATGGATTCTATAAGTATTTTGTCACCTTTAGTATAACCTTTATGGACAAGTGCCGAAAAACCTCCAATAAAGTCAATACCTAAAGTTTGGGTAGCTTTATCTAAAATTTTAGCATATTCTACATAGCTTTTATCAGAGCTTGCTTGGGCTATGATAGATATAGGTGTAACGGATATTCTTTTATGTATTATAGGTATGCCATATTCCGTTTCGATGTCTTTGGCAGTTTTTACTAGGTTTTCAGCCTGTTTAGTTATTTTATCGTAAATTTTAGTTCTTGCTTTTTTGCCATCACTATCTATACAATCTAAAAGTGAGATACCCATAGTTATGGTTCTTATGTCTAGATTTTCCTTATCAATCATATTTATGGTTTCCATAATGTCTTTAGTATTTATCATTTAACTCAGCTCCTTAGTTTAAATTTGATGCATAGAAGAGAATATGTCTTCTCGTTGAAGTTTAATGACAACTCCTATTTCTTTAGCTTTATTTTCAAGATCATTTTTTAGTCCTACAAAATCTGTTTTCATTTTTGATAAATCCACTAGCATTACCATTGTAAAGTAGCCTTCTATGAGAGTTTGGTTTATGTCTAAAATATTTATGTTATTTTCAAATAGTACGGAAGTTACCTTATAAATAATACCTGTTTTATCTTCTCCAAGTACGGTTATGAATGATTTCATTTTATAATCCATCTCCTTTAAATAGTTTGTATTGATTAATTATATTTTTAGCAATTATAAACAGAGTTCTTGGTATCAGGTGGAGTTTTAACTCAACCTGATGCTTATTAACAGGCTTCTTAGTGCTTCAGCACTTAAGAAGGCGTTATCCTTTAGGGAAAATCGTTATCCAGGGACGTAGCTGCTCGCAACGTACACTTGGAGAAGTGGGAG
>DAIMMR010000255.1:0-5731 GCA_036720575.1 Clostridium sp. | reverse complement strand
CCATCTGGCATTTCAATATCTTTTGCTTCTAAACCTTGATGGAAAGGAGACATTATGTTAGTCCAAAGCTGGGCTGCAGAATTACTGTTTGTGACGTCTAATACAGAATCATCGTCATTTCCAATCCATACTGCAGCAGAATAATAAGGAGTTAGTCCTACAAACCATAGATCTTTGTGATCTTCAGAAGTACCTGTTTTACCACTTACAGGCATGCCTCCCAAGTTAGCATTGCTGCCAGTTCCTTCTGCACTTACAGGCCCTTTTAACATCTGATATAGTACATAGGCACTTTGTGGAGAAAGTACTTTTTTAGTTTGGGTTTTATTATCAAGTAGAACTGTACCATTTCTATTTACTACCGTAGTGTAAAGTTTTGGGGTAGTATATTTCCCAGAATTTCCAAAGACCCCATAAGCAGCAGACATCAAAAGTGTATTTGTACCGTGATGGAGCTCTCCAAGAGAAAGTGCTGCTATACTTGATCTATCATGCTCATCTAAAGTTATGCCAAATTTTTCTGCATAATCAGCTCCGGTTTTTAAACCCATTCTATCTTCTACTTTGACGGCTACTGTATTTAAGGATTTAGTTAAGGCAGTTCTTAAAGTTACAGTTCCGAAATCAGTATCTTCATCATTTTTAGGGTCATAAGGTTCTCCATTAGAAGCATATTTATTTGCAAGTTCAGGTGATAATGGAGAAGAATCTACTGTAGAAGCTGCAGTAAATTGTTTTGAATCTACAGCAGGACTGTATACAGTTAAAGGTTTTATGCTGGAACCTGAAGGCCTTAAATATTTTTCGGATGCAGCTCTGTTGAAAGACCTGGCTGGCTGGCTTCCCCTTCCACCAACTAACGCTTTTACTTCACCTGTATGATAATTCATGATTACGGCAGAAGCCTGAGGTTGAACTATTCCATTTTTATCTGCAGATGAAGAATTAAAAATACTATCGTTATCTAAGGTGTTTTCAGTTTTTTCCTGTAAGTCCTTATTCATAGTAGTATGTATTTTTAAACCACCATACATAAGTAAATTCTCAATCTGCTCATCTGTATATTTGTATTTGAATTTTAGATCTTTTTTTACTGCATTTATAACAGGTACAGTAAACCATTCATTGTTATATCCATTATTTACGGTAGGTTGAGACATTATATCCAGTTTACCATTTGCAATGTCACTTACAGCAGTTGTGTACTGATCCTTTGATATATATCCATTCTCATACATTTTTTTTACTACAGTAGTAGTCCTGTTTAAATATATAGATGGATTTTTTTTAGCTGTAGGAGAATAGGGATAATATACAGAAGGACTTTGGGGCATACCTGCAATAAAAGCACACTCAATTAAGTTTAGATCTTTTGCTGATTTGCCAAAGTACTGTTTGGCAGCGGCTTCAACACCTAATGCTCTTCCTCCTAAATAGATTGTGTTCATGTAAGCCTCAAGTATTTGAGTTTTACTCAATTTCTTTTCAAGTTTTAAGGAAAGATATATTTCTTGCATTTTTCTCTTATAAGATATTTGAGAAGATAAATATATATTTCTAACCAATTGTTGGGTTATGGTAGATGCACCTTGAATTCCAGTATTTCCACTAAATTTGCTTTTAATATCTATAAATACTACACCTATGAGTCTTTTTAAGTCTATGCCTTTATGTTTATAAAATCGTTGATCTTCTATACTTACGAAAGCATTTTTTAAATTTTGGGGCATACTGCTAAAAGGTATTACCGTCCTTTGCTGTGGGGTAACTAGTACGTCCATTGAATTATTTTTATCATCATATAGAACGGAAGGTTCGTTTAAATTCGATATTTGGCTTATGTCTAGTGGAGGAGAATTTTTTATAACAGCTGCAGTTAAACCCAATGCTGCAGCAAATACCAATGCTAATAATCCACATAAAATTGCAGCTCCATGTTTAAAAGCCTTTTTTCGAGCCTTTTTGCGCTTTTTGACCATAAATTTCCTCCTTATTTTGAAGTGTATATTTTTTAAATTATTATAACATAAATTAAATCTTTAGGTAAATACACGAAGTTATTGTCATATATATATTATGTATCAAATCATAAGGATGTGGAAGAGATAAAAAGATTTCAAGTTCCCATTAAGAAAGTGAAAATTGTATTAATAATATCTGTTATAATTTTATCCACGGTATTGGGTTTCTATTTTGTGAATTCAAGGATAACTCCTGCTATAATTACAGCTTCAGATGTAGAAATCAGAGCTGTAGTTACACAAACTATAAACTCAGTTATAATGCAGGAGTATTCAAAACAATTTAGTTATAAAGACATTATACAGGTGGAAAAAGATAAGGAAGATAATATAGTTATGGTTAGGGCAGATACTCTAAAGATGAATAAAATCGCTTGTGATGTGGCGTTGGAATCCCAAAATAAGCTAAGAAATGTAGGAAAAGTTGGCTTGAAGATTCCCATGGGATATATAATGAAAAACAATTTGCTAGCATTTTTTGGACCTAGCATTACAATTAGGATGCAGCCTATAGGTTACATAGAGACTAAATATTTGTCAAGCTTTGAAAGTGCAGGTATAAACCAATCTAGACATAAAATAAGTGTACAGGTAAAGACAAATATGAGGGTAATGATTCCTTTTGGAAGTGAAAATATACAGGTAAAAAATGAAGTACCCATATCAGAAACAATTATAGTGGGAAAAGTACCAGAAACGGCCATAGATTTAGGTCTTGATAAAACTGGAGTTAAGTTAAAATCCGGTAATTAAATAATGGCAAAGTTCAATTTTAAAAAGAGCTTTGCCATCAGATAAACAAAATTATTCCCAGTTAAATATGTAAGGTACATTTCGATAATAATCTCCATAATTTAATCCATAACCAGCAACAAATACATCGGGAATTTCGAAACAACAAAAATCTGGGGTCAATGAAATTTTTCTTCTATCAGGCTTGTCTAGAAGAACGCAGCATTTTACACTGGAAGCACCTAGAGATTTTACATGGTCTATAGCAAAGTCCATAGTAATACCTGTATCTGTTATGTCATCTACAATTAAGACATCATATCCTTTCATGTCATCTAATATATCATTTACAATTTTTATTTTACCGGATGATGTTTCAGAATTTCCATAACTTGAAGTTGTCATAAATCCTATTTTTACAGGAAGTTTTATTTGTCTTACTAAATCTGCTGTAAATATGAAACTTCCTCTTAAAAGTGATAATACATATAAGTTTTTATCTTTATATTTAGTGGTTATTATTTTGCCTACTTCTTCTATCCTCTTTCCAATTCGCTCTTGGGTTATCAATATGTTTTTCGATTTATTTTCCATAATACTCCTCCATGGTGTATATTAAATTAATGATTGCCATAATATAAAATTATATTATCAATATTAACAAGATTTCTGCAAATTTTCAATGACCTGAAGGTAATGTGTTTACAATGTTTTTTATTTAGTATAGAATTATACGATAGCTATAAACTCAATTTTTGTGCATTGCAAACTGTGAATTGTGAATTGATAGATATGGAGATGATATTTTGATATATGGAAATACAGAAGGAATAAAAAATTCGATATTAGATGAATTGGAAAAGATTTATGATATAAGAGTTTCAAAAGAAAGCATATGCAGCAGGGAAATTGTAGAAATGCTTTCTAGAATTACTACTTATTTAAATAGAGAATTAAGCCTGGCAATTGATAAAAGAGGAATAATTGTAAGCATATCTATTGGAGATAGTAGTACTGTGAGTATTACTGAAATTGAGGGAAATCAAAATAAACTCTGTGGTATTAGGATAGTACATACCCACCCTAATGGAGATTCGAGACTTTCCAAAATTGATATTTCAGCCTTAGTAAAATTAAGATTAGACTGTATAGCGGCTATAGGGGTTGACGAGGGTGGTATTACAGGTATTAGTATGGGATTTTGTAAGGTAAAAGATGGAGAAGTTATAAGTGAAATTTCACAAAAACTTACTTTAGATGATGCAGTTAACTTTAATATAGTACAAAAAGTAAATGAAATAGAAAAGTCGATGAATGATGAATATGTGCTGCAGGAGGAAGGAGAGAGAGCATTACTTGTAGGCACAGATACTGAAGACAGTTTGGATGAATTAAAAGAACTGGCGAAAGCCTGCAATGTCAAAGTGTTAGAAAAAATACTTCAAAAAAGAGATACTATAGATACTGCTTTTTACGTAGGAAAGGGAAAAGTGAGTGAGATTGCATTAATTGCACAGCTTAGTGGTGCAAATATAGTAATTTTTGATGATGAATTATCTGGATCTCAAGTTAGAAACTTAGAAGAAAATCTAGGAATAAAAGTAATAGATAGAACTACTCTCATACTTCATATATTTGCTTCAAGGGCAAGGAGTAAGAAATCTAAGTTACAGGTGGAACTTGCACAGCTAAAATACAGGCTAGCTAGGCTTTCAGGACTCGGTATAGTTCTTTCAAGGACTGGAGGAGGAATAGGAACTAGAGGACCTGGTGAAAAGAAGTTGGAAACCGATAGAAGACATATAAGAGAAAAGATATATGAAATTAGTAAAGAACTGAAGAAAATAAAGCAGGTTAGAAAAACTCAAAGAAAGAAGAGAGATGAGATAAACAAGGTATCACTGGTGGGGTATACTAATTCGGGTAAATCTACTTTAAGAAATAAATTGTGTGAAGTAGCTGTCACTAGAGAAAATGTAAATAAGGAAAAAGTATTTGAAGCAGATATGTTATTTGCTACTTTGGACACTACTACTAGGGCTGTGGAATTGGAAGATGGCAGAACAATTGCAGTGACAGACACCGTAGGTTTTATAAAAAAACTTCCCCATGATCTGGTGGAAGCATTTAAATCCACTTTAGAAGAAGTACAATATGCTGATTTATTATTACATGTAGTAGATGCATCATCCGATTATGCAGAAGAACAGATAGATGCGGTAAATGAAGTACTGAGCGAACTGGAAGTAAATGATAAACCTGTACTTATCGTATTAAACAAAATTGACAAATTGGAAGATACTAAATTGAGCAGTATAAAAGATAGATATAAAAATTCAAATGCAATATTTATATCAGCTAGATATGGTATAAATTTAAATGAGCTTTTGAAAAAGGTATTGGAAATGCTTCCCAACAGCATAAAAAAAGCAGAATATTTAATTCCTTATACAGAACAGTCTGCAGTGTCATTTATTCACAAATATTGTAAGGTAAAGAATGAAGATTATAGGGAAGATGGTACCTATGTAAATGCACTTGTAGATGAAAAAACATATAATAAATTTAAGAAATTCATAATTAACCCCAAATAATTGGACATTTAAAAAGAGAGTATTAGTATGAAAATATTAGATGCTTTTTTTAGCAAAATGGCAAAAAAATAATTTTACCATTGTATTTTTATAAAAATATATTATATAATATATAGAAATTCAAGTTGATAAAGTCCAAAAGGGGGAGACTAAATTGGAAAAAACTATATTACAATATCAAAAGGCTTTTAACAGTACAATTGATAGACTTAAAGCAAATGATTTTGTCCTTGCAGTTATGGTTTTTGGAAGTATGGTCACTGGCGATTTGTGGGATGAATCTGATATCGACTTACTTGTAGTGTTTGATAATAAAAGGGGCAGTATTAAAAACATATACACTGAAGAAAAGGGAATTCAAATTCATGTTAAACTTGTAAGCAA
>DAIMMR010000254.1:0-5734 GCA_036720575.1 Clostridium sp. | reverse complement strand
ATTGAATATATTGGCAGCAACTTTTCTAATGCATATTTAGTAGGTAAAAATATAGTTGAAGGAGTAACTATTGAAGATATAAAAATATCAACTGGAGATCTGCCTAATCTTTTGATTAGTTTACGTGACATAAATCCTAATGAAAATACACTAAAAGTTTATATGGATGGTAGTTTAATCTCAAATTGTACAGTAAATGACTTGATACATGATAATAAATTTGCTGTAAAAGAAGATTTAAGACTAACTTTTAATTTAAATAAATTTATAGCGAAAAACCGAAAAGTACAGATATCAAAATTAAAGATTTTATTGATAAATAAAAATTACAATGTAGTTTTTAGTGAGGAGTTTTGGAATGTAACAAAAAATAAATTTAGTTATAGAAATCAAAGATTATTAATTAAAAACCCTCCAGGCACAAGAATTAAATATGAAGGTAAGGTAGTGGACGCTAAGGAATTTTCTATCCCATTAATTAATGAAGCAGGAGAGGTATTCAAAATTTTCTATGATAGGGTTGGTTGGAAACAATTTAAAGTAGAAGTACCCACAGCAAAAACTATTTTTAGGGACAGTGAAGGCAATATTGTAAATGTTCCGGAAAACTTATTAGCAAGTCAGCTTGATATTTTAAAAAACTTATATATAACATGGGAATTTAATAGTAATATTCCAAAGACAATATATCTTTACGACAGTGAAAAAAATTTCGAATCAAGATTGCATTTAAAAGGCAAGAAAGCTTCAGCAAACTTATATGCGTATTATGATATATTAAAGTTTACTGATAACAAAAATAGTTTAGCATACCACTGGGTAGCTAATAACAGAAATGTAGAACCAAAAAGTGTTATTAATGTATTTAGGCAGTGGGAAGTATATGGTATTACATGCTATTCAAAAGAAGAAGATGATGAGTATATTATAGAATTAAAATATAATTGCAATTTTGATTTCCAATCTGAAAAATTCTTAAAAGTATATAATGATGATATCATGATTTTTGAGAAAAAGTTAAGAGATGAGCAAATGATAATTTATGTAAAGAAGAAGGATATAAAATCATTAAATCTTAATATTAAGATGGGATATTATGAAAAGATTAATGATATCTTTGGAAAATCAATAAATGAGATTATTGCGGGAGAATATTATCTAAAGCTAACTTCCAAAATTAGTAATCTAAATTTAATTAAAAAGTATGGAATATTAGCTACAGGATTCAACTATAAAGGCAAGTCTAATAAGTTTAAAATTCCATTTAAAATTGAACATATAGAAAAGACTGATCCTATTAATTTTGCAGATGAGGAACTCTATATGGGACGAGCAATTATTGGAGATAAAAGCACAAAGGTTCTTTTTTATTTAAATGTAGACAATAAAACTCTGCCGTTTTTATTAGATTTAGAAAGAGATGGTGTTCAATATCATCCAGAAACAGGGGATATATTTTGGGAGAATAGAAGGGATAAGGAAATAATGGGACCAATTGATGATATAAGTTATGTAGTTAAGGAGGAATAGAAATGGGTTTGGATCCTGTAAAGACTTCAAAATCAATATTTAATAGATTTACTAGCTATGTAACAACAACATTAAAAATTGATGATGAAAATCTAAACAATCAAATAAAAAATATACTTATAGAGCGAGGAAAATTTTCAAAAGGACCAATAATTGAGGCCACTCCACCATTTAAATCCGGCAAAAGTATATTAAATTTAATCAATGATGGAGTATTATCAGAGGAATTCAGAACTTTCAATTCTAATGTGTTACCACTGAGCAGAAGTCTTTATAAGCATCAAGAAGAAGCCATAGTAAAAATTGTTAGAGACAAAAGAAATGCCGTAGTGGCTACAGGAACCGGCAGTGGAAAGACAGAAACCTTTATAATACCGATTATAAATCAATTATTAGAAGAAAAAGGCAATAATATGATCACTCCCGGTGTTAGAGCATTATTGTTGTACCCGATGAATGCTTTAGCAAATGACCAAATGAAGAGGTTAAGAGAATTGTTAATAAATGAACCTAAAATAACCTTTGGAATATATACAGGAGAAACTGAAGAAAAATATAATCATGCCTATGATAAATTTAAGAGAATGCATCAAGAGGAACCGATGATAAATGAATTAATATCTCGGGAACAAATGAAAAAATCACCACCACATATTCTTCTAACTAACTATGCAATGTTAGAGTATCTTATGTTGAGGCCTGATGATAATGTTTTTTTCCAAGGAGAATTTTCAAACGATTGGAAATATATAGTTATAGATGAAGCTCATACATATACAGGTGCTAAGGGTATTGAAATGTCAATGTTAATTTCAAGATTAAAAAGTACTATCGGTTTAAAAAGAGGAGATCTAACGTGTATTATGACAAGTGCATCACTAGGCAATGGGACTGAAGATTATCCACAAGTAGCTGAATTTGGAAGGAAGCTTTTTGGTGAAGAATTTACATCATCAGATGTTGTAGGAGCTTCAAAAGAAACATTAAAAAGAGTGGGTTCTTGGGGTTTACCGGATCCTAAAATATATTCAAAAACATCGGAATACTTATCAGACGATTCAGATGAAGATATTTTCCTACTGATGAAAGATTGTAATGTACCGATTGATATAATAAATAGGGAGCTTAATAATGACTGCGAAATAAAAACTAAGCTATTCAATATTTTCAGAGAAGATGAAAGGATAAATAATGCTATTGAAATATTAGCAAAAGGCCCCATACAATTAGATGAATTAGCAGAAGATATTTTTAATGATGATTCCAATAATCTTAGTTATATAGCTGCATTAATTGATTTATGTAATATTTTAAGAAAGAGTGAAGCTGATACCCCGCTTATACCAGCCAGATATCATTTTATTATTAAAGCTTTGGAAGGTTCATTTATAATTTTTACTGAAAAACCTAAGATTTTTCTTGACAGAATGAATAATGTAACAGTTAATGATGAAGAATACAAAGCTTTCGAAATAGCATCATGTACAAAATGTCATTCTCTTTATATAGTGGGGGAAACGGTATTTAATGAAAACAATGGCTATAGTTATTTAGTTGAGAGCAATAATAAATATTATGATGATACCAATGGTTTGGAATTTTATTCTTTTATGAAATATATGGATCATAATTATATTGACGTTGAAAATGAAGATGATATTTTTGAATCTGTAGATTTGAAAAATGACGGATTTTCAACATATAAATTATGTATACATTGCGGTGGCATCAATGAAGATGGCGGCCGGTTACCATGTAATTGCAGTAACCCAAGGTATGTAAGAGTATTAAAAAACAACAGCAAAGAAGGGAAAGCCAGCAAATGCAGTATATGTGGAGGTGTCAATACAAAGGGAGGCATTCTTAGAAGATTTTTCTTATCAGAGGATGCTGTATCAAGTGTATTAGCAACATCACTATATGGCGAAATTCCAAATACCAATAAAAAGAATGATACCCATAAAACAAATAAATCCGGGGGATTGTTTGATTTCTTAGAACAAGAAACTAAAGAAGTAAAAAAGCAGTTGTTGATTTTTTCTGACAGCAGACAAAACGCGGCTTATTTTGCACCATATCTCAATAATAGTTACAGAGATATATTAATCAAGAAAATTATGAACGATACGATTGAAAATAACAAAGATGAATGTATTAATAATAAATGGAATTTAAGTGACTATTGCAACAGAATAATACAGTTTATAAATCATAATAATCTATTTTTAGAATATTCAGTTGAAGAACTGAATAAAGAAGTTTGGAAATGGGTAATAAGAGAATTTATAGGGAATAGAGGTAGTAATTCATTAGAAAACTTAGGATTTATGATGTTTGTTCCAAATTTAGATTCATTAAGAAATAAATTGTTAATGATTCCCTTATTTAAAGAATTGAAATTTACAGAAGAAGAAACAATGGAATTCTATAGATTTCTACTTGATCAATTTAGACTCAACAGGGCAATAGAATATCCTGAAAATGTTAAACCAATTGATGAATACTTCAGCCCTGTTAATCAGCAGGGAGGTATATTAAGAATTAGCCCTGATGGTGAAAAAATAGGTGTAAAAGGATATTCCATAAAATCTTGGGTACCAAAAAATGATTCTTATTCTAATACCCGAATTGATTATCTGAGCAAAATATTAATAGCAAAAGGAGTTAATAAGACCAAAGGTGAAATAATTAATATTTTAAACAATATTTTTGATCTCTTTGCTGATGTAAGAAGTCCCTTATATTCGTATATGAAGACAGAAAACTTGAAACTATGTGGAAAGATATTCAAAGTTGATCCTAAAATCTATAAAGTAGTTACCGGGGATAATCAAAAATACTATCAGTGCAATAGTTGTTATAAAATTAGCTCAATAAATATAAATAATATATGTCCGTCTTATAGATGTAATGGAGAACTTGAAGAAATTAACTTAAATGAATTAGTAAAGGATAACCACTACAGGAAAATATATCAAAACAGCAAACTTGAAAAAATGAAGGTTAGTGAGCATACAGCTCAACTAACGACAGAATATGCAGCAGAAATTCAAAATAGATTTATAAATGGAGATATAAACGTACTTAGTTGTTCAACTACATTTGAACTGGGAGTTGACGTTGGCAGACTAGAAACTGTATTTATGAAAAATATTCCTCCTACACCTGCAAATTATGCACAAAGAGCGGGCAGAGCAGGTAGAAGATTGGATTCGACAGCCTACGCATTATCCTATGCAAGACTTGCTTCCCATGATTTTAACAGTTTTTCAAACCCATATAAAATGATTAGCGGTGTAGTGAAACCCCCATATTTTGAAGTTGCAAATGCTAAAATAGCCAGACGGCATTTGTATGCATGTGCTCTTGCAGGTTTTTGGCGTATATATAGAGATTATTTTAAAAATGTAGAATGTTTCTTTAAAAACGAAAGTATCAATGGACCTGAATTATTTTATGAATATTTATCTGCAAAACCACAGCCTTTATTGAATCTGATTAGAGAAGTTATACCTAAGGAGTTGCATCATGAGCTAAGTGTAGAAGAATGGGCATGGGTAGATGACTTATATGGCGAAAATGGTGTTATGACTAAAGTTGTAAATGAGCTTGAATATGATTTAACAAATTTAGAAAATGCAAAACAACAAGCAATTCAAGATGAAAACTTCTGGAGAGCAGGAGATATTAAAAAAGTTATCAATACAATATTAAACAGGCCACTTATAAATTTTCTATCACAAAAAAATCTTCTTCCAAAGTATGGATTTCCAGTTGATGTAGTCAACTTAGAAGTGAATAATCACATTGACGAAGCATTGAATATAGATTTAAGCAGGGATTTACAAATTGCAATATCTGAGTATGCACCCGGAAGTCAAGTTGTAGCAAACGGGAAGTTGTGGACAAGTAGATATGTAAAAAAGGTTAAAAACAAAGAATTAATGAGATTTAAGTATAGCAGTTGCAGTTGCGGTTATTTCAATAAAGTGCTTGATATTGAAACAGAGAAAACAGAAATTGATAAGATATGTCCAGTATGCGGGAACCACAAAATAAAGAAGGGTACATTTATTATGCCTGAATTTGGTTTTATTACAGATGGAAATGTAGAGTTACCGGGTTCAGCAAGACCGGAAAAAACATATTCAAGCAGAAAGCATTTTTCAGGTGTTGGAAATAAGGTTGAAGAAAAGGAAATACA
>DAIMMR010000253.1:0-5735 GCA_036720575.1 Clostridium sp. | reverse complement strand
TGGATAGAATTTAAGCATTATATCAAAAAGTGACTATCTAAACTTGGTACAGAACAGTATATCCCCTAGACATAAGGGATATTTTTGTAGGTTTAAAACATACAGAAAATTCGCAAAATAAAAAAGGGTATAAAACCCCCTTGGAAAATTGAATTAATTTTTGAATGTCAAGGTACAAGGAATAATTTTTAAAGCTTTAGCATTTCGGTCATCAAAAGATCCACGGTAAATAGATCTAAATTATCTTTAAACTTATAAACAAACTTACGAATTAGATCTCTTGGTCTATTTTTGAGTAGTTCTATAAATGTGAGAAATTCATTACAATCATTTTTAAAAATCTTTTCTAATAACAGTTTTTCAGGCTTTGATAAAGATAAGTATTCTTTGCTATACATAAACCCATTGGATTTGTTCTTTAATTTATTCAACATGTACCAGATTCTGAATTTATGATTTTTCTTTCCCTGTGCAGGGGTATATTTTGCAAGTACTTCCCCTTTATCTTTCGTAAGAATATATATAGTGCTATCATTGTACTTAATTATGACCTTTTCTCCTTTATACATTTCAGGTACAGCATAATAATTATGATTGAATTTTATCATTCCATTGGAGTTAACTTTACATTGTTTTTTATGATAATAGATATACTCTCTATTAGGAAGAGGCAGCAATCTATTTTTCTCATGATTAAAGAGATTTTCACAACTATCATTCTTTTGAGGATGTTCTTTAGCATTTAATTCTGAGAGTTTATCTTTAACAAATTCTCGAATCTCTTCTATATCGTAAAAGAATTGATGTAGGATTTTTCAAACTCTCTTTTAAGTACAGCCACGCTATTTTCCACATTGCCCTTTTGATTAGGACAATAAGGAGAGCAAAATCGGACCTTAAAATCGTAATGATTGCAGAGATTTTCGAACAAAGAAGTTAATCTAATATCTGCATCCTTTTTAGAAGAAAACTTTCTAGCAATTCTCATATTATCAAGAAC
The DNA here is from genome assembly GCA_036720575.1 of Clostridium sp. GTDB lineage: Bacteria > Bacillota > Clostridia > Clostridiales > Clostridiaceae > Clostridium_B. The sequence continues at coordinate 4,735 of DAIMMR010000253.1, read as the reverse complement.
AAATAATGGAGGAATACCCCCAACTTCTCGGAGATTAGCCACAGTATTTTTGGAAACACCTTCTAACTTTTCAATTTCTCTGTATGATTTACCATTAAGAACAAATTCTAGAATTTCTATGTATTTTGAATTATTTAGTGTCATCTCTTATAGCTCCTTTTTTATTAATTAGAATTAGAATGGTGATATATTAAATATATAAGAGAGGATAGGTTTGAAATGAGAGAAGAATATTGGATTATTAAGTCAACAGATATTGACTCTAATTCAATGAAGATTGCTAATGAATATCTAAGAAACTTAAAACTAGCTAATAAAGCACCACTGCCATATACTTGACTTAATAAATATTTAAAAAACAATGTTTATTTTTTTAGAATTCTGCCGATATATAAAATAGTAATACTATAAATGGGGAGGTAGTTCAAAATGAAAATTTCAGCAAAAATATTATCATTAGTTGTAGCATCTGTTCTAATAGTATCATCTCCATTAACTGGGAATGCAAAATCAAACAATGGAAAAGGAAATGATAAGGGTAATAATGTTAAAGAAAAAATTAAACAAGAAAAGTTAATAGAAGATAAACAAGAGCAAAAGAAAGAAAAAAACATAAATAACAACAAAGAATGGAAAGAAGCAAAGGACAAGCTTCAATTGATAAAGGATGAAGTTGAACAACAAAAAGATGAATTGGAATCTCAAAAAGATGAATTAGAAAAGCAATATGAGGAAGCTAAAGCAAGCGAAAATAATGAATTAACTGAACAGTTAAAAGCCCAAATTCAAGAGATAGAAACTAAAAGAGTAGAACTTAAAAATGAAATGAAAAGTACCCAAATAAAAATTAAAGAAGTTATTAAAAACAGATATAGCCTTGAAGAATTAGAAAAGCTTCAAGAAGTAGCTAAAGAATTAGAAGCAGCTACTAATCAAGAAGGAGAAGAAATTGTATTAATTCCAGTAGAAAGTATAAATGTAAAAAATAAGGATATCAAATTTGACACTCCTCCAGTTATTAAACAAGGTAGAACTCTAATACCAGTAAGAGCAATAACTCAAGGATTTAGTGCTACATTAGAATGGAATCAAGAAGATCAAAAGATAACAATAGTAAAAGATGACATAGAGATTATACTACAAATAGATAGTAATATTGCTATTGTAAATGGAGAAGAAGTAGAAATAGATGCACCATCATCTATATATAGTAATCGTACCTATGTACCTTTGAGATTTATTAGCGAAACTTTTGGCTTAGATGTTGAATATGATGAAGAAACAGGCTTAACAGAAATAGAAGATAAGGAAGCAAACTAACAGATACAGTGCTAGGCACTTAACTTAATAACTAATTACAAAAATGGTTCTTAGTTAGAAAATCAAAGAAGGACCCCAGCGGAGAAATGATATGCTCCCCTTAAGGTTGACAGTTGAAATAATAAAACTGTTAATCTTAGGGGGAGTTTTCTATGTCAAAAAGGTCAAAATATACTGGTGAACAAAAGCTTCTGATCTTGCAAGAAGTGGAAAATGGAGGTATTAGCTTAAATAATGCCTCAGAAAAGTACGATATTAATGAGTCAACTATTAGAGATTGGGCATTAAAATATGAAAGTCTAGGAATTGATGGTTTAGAAGAATCTCGAAGTCTGAGCCACTACACATCAGAGTTAAAAAAAATGGCTGTTGAATCCTACTTAAACCACGAAGGATCCCATCGGGATATCTGCATGAAATATGGTTTAAGAGATACTAAGACTCTACGTTCTTGGATAATAAGGTATAATACTGGTAAGAGTTTAAATAATACGCCAGGAGGTACTTTAAGAGTGGATAAGGGAAGAAAAACTACCTTCGAAGAAAGAATAGAAATCGTAAATCATTGTCTAAATACTAAAACAAATTACCGGGAAACGGCGGAAATTTATGGTGTCAGTTATCAACAAGTATATTCTTGGGTCAAAAAGTTTGAAAATGGTGGAGAAAAAGCACTTATTGACCGCAGAGGGAAGGCAAAAGAAGAGAATCAACTGACTGAATTGGATAAACTAAAGATTGAAAATCGTAAACTGAAAAAAATTAATGAAGAGCTAGAAACGGAGAATGAACTGTTAAAAAAATTGGAGGAACTCGAGAAGCGATATCGCTAGGCCTAGTTCCATCCTTCGTACTTCACACTGCTATTGAAGAACTGCGCAAAGAAGGCCATTCTATCTCGTCTCTATGCAGAACAGCAGGAATATCTAGACAAGCCCATTATCAGTATATGAAAGTAGATCACACAGCACAACAACAGACAGATGAAGAAATCTGCAAACAAATTGCTAGAATTTATGACGATGTCGAAGGTATTTATGGTTACCGGCAAATGACATTAGCCATGAACAGAAAGCATAAAACTAGATATAATCATAAACGCATTTATCGCTGGATGCGAATAATGGGGCTAAAATCCGTCACCCGCATCAAGAAAAATACCTATAAAAAGATACCAGCTGACCATGTCGCTGAAAATATTTTGAATAGAGAATTCATAGCTAAGAAGCCAAACCAAAAATGGCTCACCGATGTCACTGAATTTAAAACTAATGAAGGAAAAGTCTATCTCAGTGCCTTCTTTGATTTACATAGCAATCGAGTAGTCTCTTGGAAGTTTGGTGCCAGCAACAACAATCAGCTTGTCTTTAGTAATTTAAGAGAAGCCTTAGAAGAGAACCCATACGTAACACCGATGATTCATAGCGATCGTGGCTACCAATATACTTCCTATGGTTTCAGAAAGATAATAGAATCCAGAGGGCTTACTCAAAGTATGAGTCGCGTAGGTAAATGCATAGATAATGGCCCTATGGAAGGTTTTTGGGGCAAGATAAAATCTGAACGGTACCATCTTCATAGAAAAAAAGCTGTATATAAAACAAGGCAAGAATTAATAGATGATATTGATAGATATATTAGATTTTACAATAATGAACGACCACAAAAGGGTCTGGAAGGAGCAACTCCTCAAGAATACTACTTACTAGCTGCCTAAAACCTAATAAAAGTATTTCATTATGTAAGTTTATTTAACTCAGATTGCTAGCATTAACACGGTATGTAAAAAAATCTTGTGAATGCAACAGTCTAAGACTTATTAGATTATAATCTAATGTAATGTTCTATGAAAGTAGGTTAGTAAAGAAAAAAACCAGCTAGACATTAGCCTAGCTGGAATAAAAATATTTTTTATTTCATCTGTCAACTTGACAGGGTGCACCTCAAAATCCAAAGGGGTTCTTCTTGTAATTTCTGGAAATCCTAATTTTGTTTATCTTTTTTCATTTTTTTTTATGGGTATAGAATGAAAAGATATGAAATCTAAATGGGGGTTGATGGTTTGAATACTGTAAACTTACTTACTATACAGAGCTTGAGAAAATCTAATAAGAATTTGGATTATATTAAGAATTATCTCAAGTCTACAGGCAATTCAATTATAAAGGATGAAGAAATACTAGACTTACAAAGGTTGATAAAAAGTATTATTACTACTATAAAAGATGAATGTATAAGTATTGATGGCAATATTTTTAATGGTTATATAATTGGTTATAAGATACCTAATATAGGTAAGGAGTTTGATATTCTTAGATTTGGTAGTAGAACTATAATCAACATAGAGCTTAAAAGATTTTCAAGTCCTAAGAAAATTTTAACTCAATTAGAAAGGAATAAATATTATCTTGAATTTTTAGGTAAAGACTTGGAATTATATACATATGTAAGCAGTGAAGATAAGATATATAAATTGAATGATGATAAATTGATAGAGAGTAATTTTACAACTCTTATTTCTGATCTATTAAATCAAGAATTGGAATTTCCTTATTCAGATTATAACATAAATATTGATAGAAAATTTGACTTGAAAAATTATCTGGTATCTCCGTTCAATTCTCCTGATAAATTTGTTAATGGTGAGTATTTTTTAACTAATGATCAAGAGAGAATAAAGAATGAGATTAAGAAAATATTAGGAAAAAATATAGAGACTAATATTATAGGAATAAAAGGTGCTCCTGGAACAGGAAAAACCTTGTTGGTTTATGATATTGCTTTAGAACTTATTAAAAAATCATGCAATGTCTTAATTATTCATTCTGCCAATTTAAATAGTGGACAGTATGAATTAAATAGTTCTCATAATTTTAAAATAATTCCTATTAAAAATTTCAATAATATAATAAACTTGAAGAGATATGATTTAGTAATAGTTGATGAATCTCAAAGGATTAGTGAAAATCAATTCAATAGATTAATTGATTTAGCAAAGAAAGATGACATTTCAATTATTTTTTCGTTTGATCCTAGACAATGTTTGAGTAATATGGAAGTTAAAACTGATTTTGAAAATCTTATACAAAAAGAGGTAACAACAAAAATATTTACTTTATCCGATAAGATTAGGACAAATCCTGAATTAGCTCAGTTTATAAGATGCTTATTTGATAGAAATCAAATAAGAGAGCATAAGGGAATCTCTTTATTGCGAAATAATTTGAGAATAGAATATTGTAGTAGTACTAAGAAAGTTTTATTATTACTAGAATATTTAACCCAAAATGATTGGAAGTTTCTAAATTGTACAAGCTCCCTATATAATCCTGAACATCCTGATAGATATAGGTCTATAGATAATGAGGTATCACATGAGGTAATAGGACAAGAGTTTGATAAGGTTGTAATTGTA
>DAIMMR010000252.1:0-5746 GCA_036720575.1 Clostridium sp. | reverse complement strand
AATCGCATATTGTAGGAATTCTAAAAAGCATATTAAATATTATAACATAAGAAGTACTGCCTTCTAGTGGATTCTCATATTTTTTAGTTGAATTTTTATTTTTAGATTTAATTCTAGGAATAAATATGCAATTGTTTCTATTAAAAACTTCAGTATCATTTTTATTTCCATCATCAAATAAAATTCGGAACTCCTTATTTCTTACATGAAGTTTGGAATTCATATCATTATCTATCTTTAAATAGGAATTACTATTTATTATATAGGTAAAATTTTTTATGGGATTAGTTATTACTTTTCCTATATACTGATCATCTTTTATATTTGTTATCCAACTGGAATGAAAGTCATCATAACTGCATATCATAACTTTGCTTATCCCCTGTTTTATAATTGCAGCATTTCCATTGTCATTATTTACGAAAGTTACATTCATAAATGGTGAATAAACTCCTAAAAATACTAGAATAAAACATACAATTGGAACATATTTTAATTTTCTATATCCTTTTTTATACATTAAAAAGCTTACAAATACTGCAATAAAGGCAAGTCCGTCTATATACTTTAAATATATAATTTCAGGACATAGTTTCAAAACAACCATATTGGCACCATCTATAGCAGTAAAAATAATTTCCATAGCTTTACACAATAATTTAAATAAAGGTTCTACAAAGCATACACAAAGTGCAGCATTTCCTAAAACAACTATAATTGAAAAAAGGGGAAGCAAAAACAAATTGCCAAGCATAAATCCCCAGCTGAAATTTTGAATTGTAAAAGCAATATAAGGTAGGGTAAATATTTGAGAGCTAAAAGTTAAACTTACACTAGATGCTACTTTTTGTGGAAGCATAAAAAGTTTTCTATAAATTTTCCCATTGTACAGAAGTATTCCAAGAGTTGCTAAAAAAGAAAGGTCAAATCCTAAATCCACTACATAATATGGTTTTGCAACCATTAAAATCAGAGCTGACAAGCTGAGAGAGGATATGCTGTCATATTCTTTAAAAAATATTTTTGATAATTTAAATAGGAATATCATTATAAATGATCTCACAGTTGCAGCTGCCATACCTGTAAAAAATACATAAAGTGCTGACACAATCACAGCTATTTTAAGTCCTACTATACTCTCCAATACCTGGTATATTATAGCCATATGAAAACCTGATACACTTACTGCGTGAATTACTCCAAGTTTTTGAAACTTCTGCATTTCATCTTGACTAATGTATGAAGTTTCACCATAGCATAATGCCATAACAAGAGCTGATCTTTCTTCACCCATTACCTCTTTAAACTTTTCGTATATATTTCTTTTAAATTCATATATGGAGTATATAAAATCTTTTTTTCCAGTCTCATATTTTTCTATATAGTAAGTACCTATTATACCTTTTTGTGCATTTAATTCCCTTTTAAAATTGCCATATACTTTTATATCCTCTCCTTCCTTTAACTTATCCAATTTATTTTTTAGTATGATTTTTCTTCCTCTATAATCTCCTATAAAATAGTAGTTTTTCTTTTCTACTACCCTAATTTGAGAAGGATTTTGGGGCCGTATATTAAAATACATATTGAAACTTACCACTCCAAAAATAAAAAAAATAGCATTTAAAATACAAAATTTAATTTTCAAGGTATAAAACATTATTATAAAAAAAGAAGCTGCTATTATTGCAGCTATAAAAACATTATCTAAAAATACTAAAGCAGACAAAGACCCTAACGCCAAGGAGATAGAGTAAAACACCAATGGTCTTTTCATATCTTCCTTAACCTATTGTAGTAATAATCATAATATAATAAAGTCAAAAAATCCACCTCCTGTTACTTTATGTTATCCAAAAAATAACAGGTTAAACATATTCATTTTTATTAAATTTATAGACCATACAAAATATAAACCAAATGGCAGTGCCAATTAAAAAAAACTTCCAGTAATTTATGTCAAACAAAATTTGAAAACTTCCAAAAACTAATATACCAATCAACTGAACAATAACATTTATAATTACAATTGCATTTGAATATATGTTATTAAAAAATTTTTCATTTGAAAAGCTGTATACAAACAACACAGCACAGGTATTTAGTAAAGAAATAGAAGTAAATAGCGGAAATTTATTTTTTTGTATACTAGCAAAGTAAAAAACCCCAAATGCTAAAACTCCCATTAAAAATCCTCCAAAAGCAATAAAACTCATGTTTTCTTTAATTATATCTTTATCAATAGTATACGTATCATAGTCTCCTTCTTCTTCCTTGTACTGACACATAAGAGCTAGAGATGATAAAAATACAAGTACGCTGTTGAACCAGAGTGACTCCACAATCATATTATTCGAAATATTAAGGTCGAATAACAAACTTATCATTAAGAACACAAAAAAGCCGGTACTACAACTTATGATATACACAATCATTTTTTTAATCATATGCATAATTTTTCTTGAATCTTCTATGGTATCTATAATACTCATGAAATCCATGTTTTCTGTAAATATATCACATAATTTTTTTACTATGTTGCTTTTAGTATTAGTTATTCCAACATTAGCCATCTTAAGTGCAGGCAAATCCGTTAACTTCCACCCAGTTATAGCAGTTATATATCCATAACTTTTTAAAGTTTTAACTATCTTTACTTTATGCTTAGAATTTATCATAGAAAAAATACTAACTTTTCCTCCAATACGTTCAAATTCTTCATCTGTCATATTATCTATCTCCACACCAGAAATTATTTGTGAAAGCCTGGATACAACATTTAGCTTTTTTCCTACAGATAAAGCTGTAAGTTTATTATCCTCTGTAATTATAATAGGTTTAATGGAAAGTGCAAGAGCCTTCTTTATAGAATTTACTGCATTTTCCTTGAGCATATTATCAAAACCAATTAACCCTACAAAAACTAAGTTACTCTCAATATTTTCTTTAGGACTCGGTTCATAGTTGAAATTTCTATAGGCAAATGCTACCACATAAAGGCAATCATTAGCCATACTAATATCCGCATCTTTTATAGCCTTTATATCTTCTTCTGTTATCTCAACTTCTACACCATTTTTCATCATATGAGTACATCTATCTATAATGGAATCCGCTGCTCCCTTTACATGAGCCCTATATTTGTCATCCATTCTATTTACAGTTGTCATTATACGTCTTTCACTATCGAATAAAATTTGAAATATTCTCTTATGCCTTCTGTCTAAATCTTTTTTATCCATTCCATTTTGTTGGCAAAATTTTATAAGAGCCTGTTCTACTAAATGTTCTCTAGAATTCTCTATATTACCATTTATAGATTTAACATCATTACATAGAAGCCCTATTTGCATCATTCTATACAAACTTTCATGTATGCCATCCTCTAAAGATTCCTCACTAATATCAATAAATCCAGTACTTCCATAAGCTTTTACAATATCCATTTTATTTTTAGAAAAAGCCCCAACTTTATCTGTACAGACAGTGGATATCTCTGAAAGTTTTTCCACACTAGATAAATCTTTAAAATTTATATTCTTTTTTTCTAGATTTTTAAATAAAATAATTCCCATAAGTAAAATTATTACTGACAATATCTGAGGCAAGGAAAGTAAATATACATTTGCCACTCTCTTTAAGGTATAATAGATTTCGTGATGAAATATGTAATTGGATACTCCTCCAGCAATTAAAAGACAAAAAATTAAAATTTCACTAAATATATTAAAAATCTTATTGAGCCTGGATCCAAAAGATTTCCTGTCCGCTTCTTCCTTCAGTAAAAGTTTTACCATGTTAGCTACTTGAGTATCCATTCCCACAGCTATAACTATTCCTGTACCATCTCCTGAAACAACAGAAGATGATTTAAATAGTATATTTTTCATATCTGAAAGTGTCAGTTCATTATCATCTATTTTGGATTCATATTTTTCTGATATAAAGCTTTCTCCTGTAACGGAGCATTCATCTATTTTTAAATCATTGCTTTCTATAATTCTCATATCAGCTGGTACTAATTGGCCCTGTTCAACTATAACTATATCTCCTACTACCAACTCTTCAAAAGGTATCCTCATAGTTCTTCCATCTCTTATTACCCTGGCTGTTCCAAAATTTAATTTTCTCAGCTCTTTAAAATTTCTCTCTTCCTTATATTGTTCTAGTGCTACAGCAAAAATATTTAAAAATATTATAAGTAGAGACAAAGCTGTCTGTATAAACATACCTAAGTAGGAAAATATGGCAGCACATAAAATTAAAGATATAACCCATATCTCCTTAAACTGCACCATAGTAAGATGAAACAAACTTTTACTATCCGGCATAACAATGTGATTTTTCCCATACTTTTCCCTAAGAGGGCTAATTTGATCTTCATCAAGTCCATAGTACGTGTTACTATTTAATTCCTTTACTATTTCACTCCAGGAGCGTTTGTACCACTCAATCATATATTAACACCTTCCATTCCCAGGTCTAAAGATATTACTAATTTATACTTAAGGCATTTTCAAAGAAATAACTAGTCAGTATGCTAGCCTATTTTTTATCATACTGCGTCGGTAGAACCCTTAGATAGAATTCACTATCTGCGGAACCTGTCTCCTTGTCTGATAAACAAAGTTCTTGGCACCTGATGCTTAGAAATTGTTATCCAGGGACATAGCCGCTCTTTACTCACACTTGGGAAAGTGTGAGTATTAGAGCGGGTTAGTCATCGGATAAAAAATATTCGTCGCATCTTTGACTTGTTATTTTCTTTCAAATGCCTAATATAATTATCATCTTTTTAATAATCGTTTAGTTCTATTACATACTTTAATATTACGTCTAAAATATGGTATAATGCAAACATTATGTTAAGTTTTTTACATATTTACTTTGAAAGAAGGAATGACGTTGGCAGTACAGATAATACTTGTTATGTTCATAGTTGGAATTGCACTTGGATTTGTAGGGGCAGGTGGTTCTGGATTTATAATATCTATTTTGACTGTAATTTTTGGATTTACCATTCATGTATCCCTTGGAACTGCTTTAGCTGCAATGATTTTTTCATCCATATCTGGAGCTTTTAGCCACTATAGAGAAGGCGACGCTGTACTAAAAGTGGGACTTGCCGTAGGAATTTTCGGAGCTATTGGCTCTTGGACTAGCTCTAATTTCTCTGCAATTATACCCGCCAGTGAATTAAAATGGATGACTTCAGGGATGTTATATTTGTCAGCCTTAATTTTATGGATTCGTATGTTTATTATAGAAAAAAGGTATTCTTCTGAAGATAAAAACTCTTTACCTACTGGCGCAAATTTCTGGATACGTGCCTGTGGAATAGGACTTGTTACAGGGGCCATTTCAGGTTTGTTTGGCATAGGCTCTGCTTGTTTTATTCAAATCGGATTGATGTTTATTCTAGGTATGTCAGTACGTCAATCTGTAGGTACTACTATGATGGTAATTATACCTATTGCTTTAGCTGGAGGAGCAGGATATTATCACTTAGGATATTTAGACATACATCTCCTCATTGAAGTAGTAGTAGGCACAATAACAGGTTCCTATATAGGTGCTAAATTTACCAAAAGAGTACCTATACCAATATTAAAAGTTGCAATGCTTTTAGTTCCTATTACAGCCGCCACATTACTTATAATTTAAATTTTTTGCAAGTCATCAAAATAAAGACAAGGGGTATAATTTATTCCCTTGTCTCTGTTTATTTTTACTTGAAATGCTCCAA